>DASYGU010000044.1:0-4175 GCA_035999355.1 Candidatus Limnocylindria bacterium
AGATCTACACCTGGCGCACGATGCTCGGCGGCAACGGGTTCGTGGACTGGCTCCTCGCCCCGTTCGGGCTCGAGGGACCCGGCCTGAACTCGCTGGTGGGCAGCTGGCTGGTGCTGACCTACCTCTGGCTGCCGTACATGATCCTGCCCATCCAGGCCGGGTTGGAGCGGATCCCCGGATCCCTGCTCGAGGCATCCGCCGATCTCGGTGCCCGCTCCGGCCGGACGTTCCGGCGGGTGGTGATCCCGCTCGTCCTGCCCTCGATCGCCGCGGGCTCGATCTTCACCTTTTCACTGACCCTGGGTGACTACATCACCCCCGACCTCATCTCGAACACGCAGTTCATCGGCAACGTCATCTACAGCAATTCGAGCCTTGGCAGCTTGCCACTGGCCGCCGCCTATTCCATGGTCCCGGTCGCGATCATGGTCGTCTACCTGTACGTCGTACGACGGCTTGGGGCCTTCGAGGCCCTGTGAGCGACCGATGACCGAATCGCGCCTCGCCCGCTTCGCACTCCGCGCCATGACCGCGCTCGTCCTCGTCTTCGTGTACACGCCCTTGGTCCTGGTCGCGATCTACGCCTTCAACCCGTCCATCGTCCAGACCTGGCCGCCTTCGGGGTTCACCCTGCAGTGGTTCGGCGAAGCGCTGACCAACCCCGATGTCCTCGCCGCCTTCGCCACCTCCGTGGTGGCCGCCACGATGGCCACCACGATCGCGCTGGTCCTGGGAACGCTCGCCTCACTGGCCGTCGATCGTTTCGCCTTCTTCGGCCGCGAGTCGGTCTCATTACTGCTCCTCCTGCCCCTTGCCCTGCCCGGGGTGGTGACCGGCATCGCGCTGTCGGCCACCTTCCAAACAGTCGACGTCCGGTTTGGGCTGGCGACGGTGATCGTCGGCCACGCGACGTTCTGCGTGGTCATCGCCTACAACAATGTCCTTGCCCGGCTCCGGCGATCCCCGCGGTCGTTCGAGGAGGCCTCCGCGGACCTCGGGGCAGACACGTGGCAGACGTTCCGACGGGTGACCTTGCCGGTCATGCGCACGGCGCTGCTGGCGGGCGGCCTGCTGGCGTTCGCCCTCTCGTTTGACGAAGTCATCGTGACCAACTTCACGGCCGGCCCCGCGACTGAAACGATCCCGCTGTTCATCTTCCGCAGCATCCAGCGTCCGAATGAGCTGCCGATCGTGAACGTTGTGGCCCTCATCCTGGTCCTGCTTTCCGTGATCCCGGTCTACATCGCCCAGCGGATCAGCGGTGAGGGCACCGGGTCCGTCCGCTAGCCGAGCTCGCCTCGGTCGCTGGGCCACGGCGCGGTCCGACCGATGGGCCGGCTATCGGCGTCCCGTTCGAGCTTGTGGGCCCCGGTCGAGCCGGGCCGATAGCGGAGGCGTTCCACCGGCTCCCCGCCGACCAGGTGCCGCTCGACGATCTCCCGGGCGTCCGCCGGGGTGACGGCGGCATACCAGACGCCATCGGGATAGACGACGACCATCGGTCCGTTGCCGCACTGGGAGAAGCATCCGGAGCGGTTTATGCGGACATCGCCGCCCAGGCCGGCCCCCTCGGCCTCCGCCTTGAGCGCGGCATGGACGCCGAGCCCGTCGCCGTCCACGGCGGGGCACCACTCGCCCGCGGTGCACACGAACACGTGGCGAGCGTAGATCGGGAGCTCAGGTTGGGCCATCGGGTCTCCGAATGTACTCCCGGATTTCACCAAACGTACCGGGGGTCCGCAGAACACCGGAACCCTACTATCCGCTCACGAGCCGCGCCGACCAGCACCCTCCGAGCCGGCGCGGCTCATACCTCACCAAAGTGGCGTGGGAGAACAGCACACCAAGATGATTCAGAACGAAGGCGGCAGACTGCTGACGGCGACCGAAGTGGCCGAAATGCTGCATCTGCACGTCAACACCGTGAAGCGGCTGGGCGACCGTGGCGAGCTGCCGTTCTTCCGTGTCGTGAAGCGGGGCGACCGTCGCTTCCGATACGAAGACGTCGTGGAATTCCTCCACCGGGCCAAGTAGCCCGATTCCTCACCGCCCGGGGCGACGGGCGGGCTGGCTCCCCTCCAGGGGGGCGCAGACGACCGCCGGACACTGTCCGGCGGTCGTTCGCTTTGCGCGGCATACTACGCCGGCATGTCCGACCCCCTCGCCGTCCTCACCGAGGCGCGCCGGCTCCTCGACACGGGGTATCCGGAGCAGGCGATTGCCACGGTTGCGGATCTCACCCAGTCCCATGATCCCGAGGTTGCCGGCGCCGCCTGGATGGTGGCTGGGACCGCCAAGTATCGAATCGACGACGAGGCCGGCGCGCTCCAGGCCTGGATGGCTGCCGCCCAGTCCGAGGGGGCTGCCTCCTGGATCGGCTGGCGGTCGGTCGCCGAGCAGCAGGTTCGCGACGGTGACCTGAACGCGGCCATCGAGGCGTACAAGGAGTCCGATCGCCGGGCGCCACCCGAGGAGCGGCCCGCGATCGCCAGCCGGCTCGCCTGGCTGGCCAAGGAGACCGGCCACGACGCCACTGCCCGCCGCGAGTTCAACCGCTCACGCGCGCAGTACGCGACCTACACCCCGATCGTGTCGTGGGCCCTCATCGGCGCCAACGTGGGCGTCTTCGCGATCGATGCGTTTCTGGGTGGCCTGGCCGGGCTGGGGCTGATGTCCGGCGGCGGCGGCCCGCTCATGGACTGGGGCTACGTCAGCGCGGACGCGGTCGCGGCTGGGGAGTGGTGGCGGATCCTGACCAGCGCCTTCCTCCACTTCGGCATCCTGCACCTGGTCCTCAACATGTGGGCGCTATACCTCTTCGGCCCGCTCCTCGAGCAGCTGTACGGGCACATCGAGTACCTGGTCATCTATCTCCTCTGCGCGGCCGGGGGGTCGGTCCTGACCATCCTCGTCGCCCCGGAGCAGGCGGCCGTGGGCGCGAGCGGCGCGATCTTCGGCCTCCTCGGTCTCGCCTTTGCCGTGTCCCGGCGCCGGCACCTGGCGCTTCCCCACCAGACCCGCGCCGTGCTGGGCCAGATAGGCTCGCTGCTCGTGATCAATCTCGCATTCACCTTCTTCGTGCCGGGGATCAGCATCACCGGCCACCTTGGCGGCCTGGCCGTTGGCCTCGTCCTCGGCTGGCTGCTCCCACCGTCGCCGGCGTTCACCCTCGCCGGACAGTGGCAAGCCGCCAGCGGGGCGGTGATCGAGGGCACGTCCATGTACCTGCGGGTGGTCGTGTACCTGGGGATGGCGGCCCTGCTCGCGGTTGGCACCCTGTTCGTGATGGGCAACTTCGTCTGATTCCACGGAGCGCCGCCTGATGTGCCACGACACCCACGCCCGCCCGCCACTGCCGCCCATCCGGGGCGGGGCGGTTGACGCCCGCGAGGTGGAGCTGACCTCGGCCGATGGCACACGGTTCGCCGCCCATTCCGCCGTGGCCGCGCATCCCGGGGGACCCGGGATCGTGATCCTGCCCGACGTTCGCGGCCTCCATCCGTTCTACGAGGATCTCGCCAACCGACTGGCGGAGGCCGGCGTCCATGCGCTCGCCCTGGATCTGTACGCGCGCACCGCGGGTCCGGGCCGGCGGGGAGCTGACTTCGAGTACATGCCCCACGTTGACCGGACCCAGCACCCCTCCATCGCGGCTGACGTCCATGCGGGCGTGGAGTCGATCCGGACGCCAGCGTTCGGGGGCGCCGAGCGGGTCTTCACGATGGGCTTCTGCTTCGGCGGCCGGGCGTCGTTCGCCCAGGCAGCGGGCGGTCACGGACTCGCCGGCGTGATCGGGTTCTACGGCTCGGTGGCCGGTCCCGGACGGGCCGGCATTCCGGCTCCCATCGACCTCGTCTCGTCATACGAGTGTCCTGTCCTGGGGCTGTTCGGCGGAGCGGACGAGGGCATCCCGGCCGAGAGCATCGCCGCCTTCGACGAGGCCCTGACCGCGGCCGGGATCGAGCATCGACTGATCAGCTATGCCGGCGCCCCCCACTCGTTCTTCGACCGCTCGGCGGCCGAGCATGCCGACGCCGCCACCGACGCGTGGCGCCAGGTGCTCGAGTTCGTCGGGGTTCCCCTGCCCGACTGACCGCCGGATCCGGCGGACGCGGCGGCTAGAATCGCGGACCGATGGTCGACTTCTCCCTGACCGATGAGCAGCGCGAGGTGCA
>DASYGU010000070.1:0-2010 GCA_035999355.1 Candidatus Limnocylindria bacterium
GTCGAGGCGCTCCGGAGACACGGCCGGGATCGGTCCCCCACCCCGGCGCCCGGCGGTCGCCGCGCGCCGCGGGCCTGATTGCATGCCTCGATCGTAGCGTGCTAGCATCGCCACCGGTCCGGCTGCCCGCAGGGTGGGCGCCGGCTTCTTCATTGAATGGAGTCCTGAATGGCCCGCGTCTGCGAGATCTGCGGCAAGCGCCCGATCACCGGCTGGAACGCGCAATCGGTCGGCATGAACCGAAAGCGAGCTGGTCGACGCTGGATTCCGAACCTTCAGACGCTGACGACGGTCCGCGACGGACGCACGGTCACCGTGCGCGCCTGCTCGCGCTGCCGGCGCACCGCCACCAAGGCCTAGCCGGACAGGGACTCGGCCGAGTCCACGACCAGGGTGAACGGCCCCTCGTTCACCAGCCCGACGTCCATCAGGGCACCGAACTCGCCTGTCTCGACCGTGATCCCCGCTGCCCGCAGGGTGGCCACGAACCGGTCGACGAGCGGCGCGGCGACCTCTGGTGGTGCCGCATCGGTGAACCCCGGACGCCGGCCGTGGCGGACGTCGGCGAGCAGCGTGAACTGGCTGACGACGAGCAGCGCGCCACCGATGTCGCCAAGCGCGAGGTTCGTCCGGCCCTCGGCATCGGTGAAGTAGCGCAGGCCGATCAGCTTGGTGGCCATCCGGTCCACGATTTCGTCGTCATCGGTTGGCGCGATCCCGACCAGCACGACGGCGCCGCGTCCGATGGACCCCAGCTCACGGCTCCCGGTGCGGACGCTGGCCCCGGACACGCGCTGGACGACCAGGCGCATGGGTCTAGAGTGAGCCGGATGGGCTGGCTGGCGCGGCAGCCGGTGGATCGGCCGCCGTGACCGGGACGGGCGCCTCCCCCTCGAGCGGTCCGCCCAGCGCGGCCTCGGTGAAGATCGCGCTCGCGTTCCAGATCATCCATCCCGCGCCCCCGTTGTCGGCCACGGCCTGCTTCTCGGCCTGCACGTCGGCCGCGGTGTAGGCCCGGAACTCGGCGTAGCCGAAGTCCTGGATCCAGGGCCGGATGCGGAGCGGGAGGCCCGCGGCCTCGGCGTTCATGATCTCGAGGGTGTGGTCGATCATCTCGTACGGGTGCTCGTTGGGCTCGGCGATGTCGAACACGCCGGGGTAGTAGTGGCTCGGGTAGACCATCGGGCTGAAGTAGTCGACGTACGGCATGATCACCTCCGGCCGCTGGCCGATGCCCTGGTCGTCCGTGGCGATGAACGCGATCGGGAACACGTCAGCGCCAAGGAAGGTCCGGGTCCAGGCCAGCTCCGAGGAGATGACCCGCATCACGCGCTGGATGGTCGGCAGCCGGAATGACTGGGTATGGGGCAGGTTCGTCTCCGCCAGCTCGTACGGACCGTCGCTGAAGAAGCGGATGTAGTCCAGCTGGACCTCGTCGAAGCCCTTCGCCGCCAGGTCGCCGGCGATGGCCGCGATGTACTCGGCCACGCCCGGGTTGCCGGGATCGAGCCATGTGCCGCCGCCCCAGTCGGTCCACGGCTGGCCGGTGGACGTGTTGCGGACGGCGAGCTCGGGACGAGACTGGCCCAGGGTGTTGTCCTTCATGACCACCACCCGGGCGATGGTGTAGATCCCGCGCTCCTTGAGTGCGGGGAGGAGCTCTTCCAGGTCGAACACCGGCGTGCTCATCAGCGCGCCCGCGCTGACCGCCTCGGGCAGATCGGTCGAGTAGTACAGCCAGCCACCGGTCTCCTTGACGTCGATGACCATCGCGTTGACCTCGGTCCGGTCAATGAGATCGAGCATGGCATCCAGCCTCCCGGCCGCTTCGAACACCGCCGACGGCGCGTACAGCGCCCGCGCGACGAACGGCGGGAGCGTGACGTCCTTGGTCATCTCCTCGTCGACCGGAATGACGCCGAGCTGGTATCCGGGCGCCTTATAGATGAGCGTCCCTTCAGTGGGCACGCCGTCCAGCGCGTAGGTCCCGTCGGTGCCGGTCTGGACCCC
>DASYGU010000076.1:0-1996 GCA_035999355.1 Candidatus Limnocylindria bacterium
TTTGGAGGCGGATAGGCAGGCGGAGACCAATATCCGCGCCCACTCGCCTGCAACGAACGGCGGCACGACCCAACAGATCTGGGTCGTAGACCGGAACCCGTTCCCGCTCGTCATCGTCGGAGGGTTCGGTTCCGACGAGCAGGCCGGACGCGACACGATCGAGGAGATCTTGGCGTCGATCGATCTAAGCTGACCGCTCCCCGGTAAGATTTTGGGACGTCCCCGTAGCTCAGTGGACTAGAGCGGCTGCCTTCTAAGCAGCGGGTCGCAGGTTCGAATCCTGCCGGGGACGCCAAACCCCTCCCCTGTCCGAATCGCTTCCCCCACATCTCCACGCCTGCCTAGCATTGCCCCATGAGCGAAAAGCGAACGACGGCTCGGGCCTTCCACGACGCCGATGGCGTCGTGGACTGGCGGGTCCTTTTCTCTGGCGCCCACGCCTACTTCCCCGTCGGATCGTTCGCGGAAGCCGCACGGTTTGTGGCCGCGATCGCCGACGTTGCGGAGGTCGTGGGCCACTTCCCCGACGTGGACGTGCGACCCGAGGGAGTCACCGTCCGGACCGCCTCCGGGGAGTACGGAGCTCTGAGCCATCGTGATGTCGAGCTGGCACGCCAGATTTCGGCAGAAGCTCGGAAGCTGCGGATCGGGCCGGACCCCTCCCAGGTCCAGGTCGTGGGCATTGCGGTGGCACAGGATGCAGGCAGCGACGTAGGTCCGTTCTGGGCCGCAGTCCTCGGGTACAGGAGCCTCGGACCGAAAGGAGACGTCGTCGATCGGCACCGACGTAACCCGTACGTGTCGTTCCAAAGCCTCCGCCCTCCCAAGCCGGGGCGTGGCCGGACCCACATCGACGTCAGCGTGCCGGCCGATCAGGCCGAAGCACGAGTCGCGGCAGCACTCGCAGCGGGCGGACGCCTGGCGGACGGTACGCATGTGCCCGATTGGTGGACACTCGCGTCGCCCGAGAACCACGGGGTCGACATCGCGGCCTGGCCGGACGTCGAGGACGGTGAGGACTGAGTCAGCTCCGCATGGACAGGACGAGCGGATGCTCGGTCTGCGCTGATTCGAAGTCGGCCCGCGTTCTGATGCCCCGATAGCCCTCGGCCACCACCTGCTGGCCGGTCACGCCGCCCAGCGTGTTCCCCGGCCCGGCCAGGACCAGGACGTCGGGTGCGTATTCGCGGAGCGCGACACGGGCGCTGGCCGCGAAGCGGTATGGCGTGGTGATCTGGTCGCCGAGGGTGTACCAGGCGAGGTCGACCGGGTTGGTGGCCCACGGGGTGAACCGGACTCCACGACCATCGATCAGGGTCGCCGATGGCGCACGCCAGTCAAGGGTCGAGAATCGGGCCTGCGCCGCGCTCGCGACGTCGGCCAGCAGGGGCGTGTGGTACGGCCCGTGATGGGCCAGCCGGATCGGGTACTGGCGCTCGCCCACGCGCACCGGCGGCAGCACGTCGAGCAGACGCGCGATGCCCGCCTCCGAGGCGGCCAGCACCACGTACGCGCCGAGATCCACGCTGGTGAACGCCCGGTCCGGCTTCTCGGCTCCATCGGTCTCAGCTCCGTCGAGCGCCAGCTCGAGCGCCTCGGTGTACTCGGCCACCGGCTGCCAATCGGCGCCGACACGCGGGTAGATCAGCTGGCCACCACCCAAGCCCTCGGTCGCCGCCTCCTCCTGGAGCTGGGCGATGCCCTGGACCAGTCGAAACCCGTCGTCGAAATCCAGTGCGCCGCCCACGGCCAGCGCGCTGTACCAGCCGAGGGAGTTGCCGATGACGGCCACGATCCGGTGGTCGGCCGCCGCCCGCTCGGCGTCGAGCAGCGAGGCGAGGAACGTGAGCGGCGATGCATTCATCGGCCGGAGATGGACCGAAGGCTCGAATGTGTCGGCCGCGTCGAGGGCGAGCAGGCTGTCGAGTCCCATCTCCGCGCGCAGCGCCTCGGCCCGGGCGACGAGCAGATGGTCAGCTGGAAGCGTGCCGAGCGA
>DASYGU010000083.1:0-1639 GCA_035999355.1 Candidatus Limnocylindria bacterium
AAGGCGACCGGCAACGGCCACCGCGAGATCGGGCAGTCCGCACTCGACTTCTACACCGAGTGGAAGAGCGTCTACATCGACTATTCCGGGAAGCTCCAGCGGGCCCAGATCGACATGGAGTTCGTCGATCAGGACTAGGGCCCTGGCCGTCCTGGCGGTTGCGGGGATGGTGATCGCCTGTTCGCCGTCGGCCTCGGAACCTGGTTCGGCGACTCCGTCCGCAATCGCGCAGGCCTCGCCCGGATCGGTGGCCTCCGAGGATGAGGTGAACTGCCAGCCCATCGACATGAGCTTGCCGTCTGGTGAGCCGTTGGACCTCACGGGAAGCTGGGAGGGGAACGACCTGGGTCCGTATCAGCTGCGCCAATTCGGCGATTGCCTGTGGTGGGTCGGCCAGAACAACATCCTGTCCGTCCTGTTCTTCGGACACCTGCGGACCGATTTCACGGTGCGGGGTCGATGGGCCACGATCGCGGCCAGCGATCACGACGTGGGTGGCACGCGAAATTCAGCCGACCTGTATGTCGGGTCGGGCGTCCTGGTCCTGGACGTTGTGGTCGGCGAGGACGGGACCAACGCGGACGTCTCGCTCACGAGAACCGCGATCATCGATTCCCCGGACTTCGGGCCCGGCTACGAGTACGGCGTCACCACCTGGACGCGGGTCGACGACACGCCCGATCACCCGATCCCGGGCACCTGAGGCGGCTGCCCAAATGGGCTAATGGGCCACATCGGCCCTTCGGAGTACGATGACGGCCCATGCGGCTGCCCCTGTTCCCGCTCCATGTCGTGGCCTTCCCGCACCTGCCGCTTCCGCTCCACATTTTCGAGCGCAAGTACCGGCAGATGACCGCTGACCTCCTCGCCGAGGGCAATGAGTACGGCGGGCGATTCGTGGTGACCATGATCTCGGCCGGCCGCGAAGTGGCATCCAAGCCGGGCACCGGCCAGCTCACCGTTCGGCGGGTGGGAACGATCTGCGAGATCCGCCGTGCCGACCGGTTTGCGGACGGGCGCTACGCCCTCCTGAGCGTGGGCGTGGGCCGGGCGCGCATCCGCAAGGTCGACCATTCGGGGCTGTATGCGACCGCCGACGTGACGCCGCTCGACGAGCGACGGGGCGAGGATGCGGAGTCGCTCGTCCCGAACGTCCAGGTCGCGCTCGATGGCTACCTGGCCACCATCCGTGGATTCCTCGCCGATCGGGACGCGGCCGAGATGGAGGACCTCCTGGCCGACGCCGAGTTCGACATCGACCCGGACCTGCTCCACGAATCGTCGGCCGGCGATGTGAAGCGGGTGACCCGGATGGATCGGCTTATCACCCCCATCAAGCTTCCGTCGGACCCGCTGGCCGCCAGCTACGCGGTCGCGGGCGTCCTCCAGGTCGAGCTGTCACGCAAGCAGCGACTGCTCGAGGCGCCCGATGCGGCCGCCCGTCTCCGCGCCGAGCTGGCCATCCTGCAGCGCGAAGCACAGCTCCTGGGCACCGCCTCCCTCGCCCCGATGGGCCGGTTCGAGTACCACGCCAACTAGACCGATCCCGGACGGCCTCCGTCGTCCGGCCGCGTTCCTCCTCGCCGTCTTCCTCGCGGTGGCCGGCTGCGCCTCACCATCGGCCTCGCCGTCTCCCTCG
>DASYGU010000085.1:0-1841 GCA_035999355.1 Candidatus Limnocylindria bacterium
TACATCCACCACGGATCGCGACTCGGGGTCCTGCTCGAGCTGAACTGCGAGACGGACTTCGTGGCCCGGACCGACGACTTCCAGCAGCTCGCTCGCGAGCTCGCGATGCAGGTTGCCGGCCTGTCGCCGGAGTGGGTCTCGCGCGAGGACGTCCCGGCCGAGATCGTGGCTGCCCAGCGCGAGAAGTTCGCCGAGGAGGCGGCCGCCAGTGGCCGTCCCGCAGACCGAGTCGACGAGATCGTCCAGGGCAAGCTGGACAAGTGGTTCGAATCGGTCTGCCTGCTCGAGCTGCCATACCGCGACACGGATCGCCGGATCGGCGACCTGATCACCGAGAAGGTCGGCATCCTGGGCGAGAACATCCGCGTCGCGCGGTTCGCTCGGATGGCGGTGGGGGAGAGCGTCGCGGACCAGGACGGCACGTCGCCGCAGGCGTGAGCTCGCACCCCGCGGCCGGCGACGAGCCCAGGCGGGCGCTCCTCAAGCTGTCGGGCGAGGCCCTCATGGGCGCCCGTCCCTACGGCATCGACCGTGAGGTCGCCCAGCGGATTGCCGCGGAAGCGGCCAGTGCCCACGGCGAGGGTGTGCAGGTCGCGATCGTGGTCGGCGGGGGCAACATCTTCCGCGGCCTGGCCGCGGCATCGACCGGCATGGACCGCTCCACGGCCGACTACATGGGCATGCTGGCCACGGTCATGAACGGCCTCGCCCTCCAGGACGCGCTGGAGCAGGCGGGGGCTCCGACCCGGGTGATGAGCGCGATCGCGATGAACGAGATCTGCGAGCCGTACATCCGCCGGCGGGCGATGCGCCACCTCGAGAAGGGCCGGGTCGTGATCATGGTCGCCGGGACAGGGAACCCGTACTTCACGACCGACACCGCTGCCACCCTGCGCGCGGTCGAGATCAACGCCGAGGTCATCCTGAAGGCCACCCGGGTGGACGGGGTTTATTCCGCCGATCCCGAGCAGGATCCGAGCGCCAAGCGGTACGCCCAGATCGGCTACACCGAGGTCCTCTCTAATCGGCTCCAGGCGCTCGATGCCACCGCGGTCAGCCTGGCGATGGACAACCGGATGCCGATCGTCGTCTTCGACATGACCGTGGATGGCAACATTCTCCGTGCCCTGCGAGGTGAGTCGATCGGAACCCTGATCAGCGACGAGGTGCCGGCATGAGCCATCAGGCATTGCAGGACGTCGAACCCAAGATGCAGCGCGCGGTCGAGGCCATGGAGCGCGATTTCGCCGGGATTCGCACCGGCCGGGCGTCGAGCGCGATCGTCGAGCGGATCACGGTCGAGTACTACGGGACCGAGACCCCGTTGAACCAGATTGCGGGCATCTCGACCCCTGACGCGCACCTGATCGTGATCCAGCCGTGGGACCGGAGCGCGCTCCCCGCCATCGAGAAGGCGATCACCAAGAGCGACATCGGCCTGACGCCGAACGTGGATGGCACGGTCGTCCGGCTCCACGTGCCGCCGCTGTCAGAGGAACGCCGGCATGAGCTCGTGAAGCAGGTGCGGCGCCGGCTGGAGGACGCGCGGGTGGAGATCCGCAACTTCCGCCGGGAGGCCGCGGACGCCCTCAAGCATGCGCTCAAGGATGGGAGCCTTGGCCAGGACGAGGAGCACCGCGAGCTCGAGGCCCTCCAGCGCCTGACCGATGGCTTCGTCGAGATGGCCGAGGCACGCGGCGAGCGCAAAGAAGCGGAGATCATGGAGGTCTGAACGACCTGTCCACAACCGAGGGCCCGCGCCACGTCGCGATCATCATGGACGGCAACCGCCGCTGGGCGGCGAGCCGCGGTCTCCCGGGCATCGCGGGCCACGTCCAGGG
>DASYGU010000121.1:0-2291 GCA_035999355.1 Candidatus Limnocylindria bacterium
GTTGTCGGCGGCATACCAGTCGATCGTGTCCTCCGCCAATGCGCCATCGAGGAAGACCTGGTCGGTGATGACCGTCGCGGTGACGCCCAGGATGACCTTGGTCTCGTGCGTGACCGTGACTTCCACCCGCTCGCCTCCACCTTCGAAGATGGTCAACACCCCCGGCTCGAGTGGGAAGTATCGATTCGGGGCGGGGTCGGAGAAGTCGGCCGGGTCGATGTCCTGCGCGTAGGGCTGACTCTCGATGAACGCGGCGGGGTTGCGGCTCGAAGCACCGCTCGGGGAGGCGCTGGGGGACGCCGCGCAGGCGGCGAGACAGGCGGCGATGATCCCGGCAGCGACGGCCCGTCGTGCCGTCTCGGCGTGTGCCCCCTCGAAGGTCGGCATCTCCAGATACCACGATACGCGCCTGCAAACGGGGTGTCAGTTCGGCACGTTGGCGCACACTGACCGCCGATGCGGCCCTTCCGCTTTGGCCTCACCGCCGGCTGGGTTTCCACCGGTGACGCGTGGATCGCCATGGCCCGGCGGGCAGAGGCGCTCGGCTACGACATCCTGCTCGTCCCTGATCACCTGGGCGGTCAGCTGTCCCCGGTCGCCGCGCTGGCCTCGGCGGCCGCGGTCACCACCCGGCTCCGCATCGGCTCTCACGTCTTCGCCAACGACTTTCGCCACCCCCTGGTGCTCGCGCGCGAGGCCGCGACCCTGGACGTTCTGTCCGGAGGGCGCCTCGAGTTCGGGATCGGCGCGGGCTGGCGGGTGAGCGACTACACCCAGCTTGGCGTTCCGTACGACCCGGCCGGAAGACGGATCGACCGGATGGAGGAGGCGGTGACCATCATCAAGCGGCTCTTCGCCGGGGAGACCGTGACCGAGGCGGGTCGTCACTACCGGCTCCGCAGCGCCCGTCTCTCCCCGCGCCCGGTGCAGCAACCCCGGCCCCCGATCCTGCTGGGCGGCGGCGGGCCGCGCATGCTCCGCATCGCCGCCCGCGAGGCGGACATCGTGGGCTTCGTCCCGCAGTTCAGCGCGGCGGGCAGGCCGATGATCCGGCAGGCGACCGAGGCGGCCCTCGCCGACAAGGTCGCCCTCGTGCGGCGGGCCGCCGGCGACCGGTTCGACGCACTCGAGCTGAACGTGTTCATCGCTCTGGCCGGAATGATCGGTGGCGGGACGGGACCGCTGCCCTCGGCGGTTGCGGCTGGGCTGGCGGCCGGAGCAGGCATCGTCCGCTCCCCGTACCTGCTCCACGGCACGCAGTCGCGGCTGCGGGACATCCTCGAGCGGCGACGGGATCGGCTGGGGATCAGCTACTACTCGATCCCGCAGCAGGCGATGGAGTCGATGGCGCCACTGGTCGAGGACCTCGCCGGTCGGTAGCGCCCCGCCGAGTCGTGGGGCGGAAGCCTAGCCTTCGGGTGTCGTCTCCGGGCGCGGCCGGAGGACCACCACGATCGCGATCAGGCCCAGCAGGATGGCGGACACGATCAGGCCCCGGAGGCCCACGTCCATGCCGCCGCGGCTCGCCGGCCCGGCCGTGTCCGGGAGACCATCCGCTTCGGGCTGGATCTCGCCCACGGCGAACTCGCTGAAGCCGGTCATCCCCATCGCGGTGATGGACGTCGGCATCTGGCCGGTCGAGATGGGGAGGACCCAGCTGCCGTCCCACTTGGCCACGACGAACGCGTTCGGATCGGCCCCGGCGTCGACGTCCGGCGGCGCCCAGCTGAAGACCGCGTCGACCGTGTCGAAGACCGCGCCGGCGTTCGAAACCGACCACCATCGGTTCACGTCAGCCGTTGGGTCGATGACCGATGAGCCGATGCTCGGGTGCTCGCTCCCCGTCGTGGAGGCGGTGAGAGCGCCGCTCGTGCTCACGGTCCCGAAGGTCAGGGTCAGCGGGGCGTAGGTCGTGGCGTCGCCGATCTCGAAGAAGACCGACACGGCCGAACCGACCGGAACCGTCTTCTGGAGCGCGCCGCTGACGTGACCCGTGGCGCGGGCCACGGATGCCGCGGGATCGATGACCACGACCCAGCCTCCGGCATCCAATACGCCATCGGTGAGGGCCAGAAGGTTGCCGATAGCAAGGGGCGCGGCAATGGCCGCCCCGTACGGATTGTCGATCGTGAGGTTCGCCAGCGTCGGCAGGCTGGCGGGGATGACGATTCCACTGCCCGTTCCGGTGACGACCAGCGAGGACGCGGGGTCGCCGACGAGGTCCATCGGCGTTCCGGCGATGGCATGGGTGATGCCCAGGGTCTGGCCGCTGATGTCGAGCGGGCCGTTCA
>DASYGU010000129.1:0-4962 GCA_035999355.1 Candidatus Limnocylindria bacterium
CCACGCCGCCAGCATGGCTTACCTCGTGCAGGCCAGCGCCGGCGCCAGCGGCACGGCCACCATGGCCCAGCAGGCCAACGCCGCCGACGGCTGGACCGCGGTGACCATCGTCTTCACCCCGGGCAGTGGCGGCCCGCCCACCAGCCCGAGCGTGACCGTCAACCAGGCCGCCAGCCAGGCTGACCCGACCAACACCAGCCCGATCAGCTTCACGGTCGTGTTCAGCGAGCCGGTGACCGGCTTCACCGGCGCCGACGTCACGATCAGCGGCACTGCCGGCGGCACGAAGGCCGTGAACGTCAGCGGCAGCGGCCCGACTTACACCGTGGCGGTCAGCGGCATGACCACCGCCGGCACCGTGGTCGCCTCCATCCCGGCCGGTGCGGCCACCGATGCGGACGCCAACGGCAACACCGCCTCGACCAGCACCGACAACAGCGTCACCTGGAACCCGGTGGTGCCGCCGTCCGGCTGGACCCACGTCGGCACCGGCCCGCTGGCGGCCACCTTCGGCTCCTCCAGCACGTCGACCAGCGTCGGCTACCCGGCCGGCATCGCCGCCGGCGACCTGCTGCTGCTCGGCTGCCAGGGCCGCCACAACTCGATGGACTGGTCGGCACCCGGCTTCGGCAGCTTGATCCGGACGACGTTGACCAGCGGCCTGCGCTTCGAGGTCCTCTCGGCCTGGGCCGCGGGCGGCGAGTCGGGCAGTCTGACGGTGACCAGCACGATCGGCATGAACGGCTGGTCGTGTGAGCTCAGCGCCTTCCGTGGTGGGCTCGGCGCCGGCTCACCGCTCGCCGCTGCGCCGGTCGCGGTCGCGGGCAAGGGCAGCACCATGACCGCGCCGAGCGTGACGACTGCCACCGGCGGCGCGCTGGTCACGCGCTGGTTCGCGTCCATGGACGACAACAACCATGGCAACCCCTCGGCCGGCAGCCTGGCTTTCGGCGGCACCGCCTACCACACCACCGTCGGCGTTGACCACGCCGCCAGCATGGCTTACCTCGTGCAGGCCAGCGCCGGCGCCAGCGGCACGGCCACCATGGCCCAGCAGGCCAACGCCGCCGACGGCTGGACCGCGGTGACCATCGTCTTCACCCCGGGCAGTGGCGGCTGACGTCGGCCGGACGGGATTCCTGAGCCGAATTGTGGAGCCGAAGGTGGGATTCGAACCCACGACCGACGGTTTACGAAACCGTTGCTCTACCCCTGAGCTACTTCGGCCCGGCGCCGCGCGATTCTAGCGCCTCGGTCCGGTTCTCCCCAATGACCCGTTCGGAGCCGATGGTGGGTGGGGCCCAGCCATGGAGCAGCTCGTCGTGGTACCGAGCGGGTCGCTCGAGAGACCGGGGAATGGGTGCCATTCGGGCTTTCCCCTTCTGGACGAGGGCGAAGTAGGGACACAGGTCGGTGAGCGGGCAGAGGCCGCAGATCGGCCGTGGCGCGCGGCAGACCTCGCGTCCGTGGCCGATGAGCAGGACGTGCGCCGCAAACATCGAATCGGGCGGGACGACCTCTTCGAGCAGGTCGTGGGCACGGGTCAGGTTGGTCTTGGGCGGAATCAGCCCGAGCCGGAGGGCGACCCGGTAGACGTGGGTGTCGATCGGCAGCGCCGGCCGCCCGAACGCGAACAGCAGCACGATCGAGGCCGTCTTGCGGCCGATCCCGGGCAGTCCCACCAGCCAGGCACGGGCCTCGTCGAGCGGCCACTCCCCGAGGAAGCCGAGGTCCCAGGTCCCCCCGGACGCGTCGTGCACCTCGGCCAGGACCTGCTGGATGCGGCGCGACTTCGTCGGCGCCAGGCCACCGGGTCGGATGACGTCGGCCAGCTCGTCGGTCGGCGCGGCCAGGACCGCATCCCAGGACGGGTAGGCTGCCCGGAGCGCAATGAACGCCCGATGCGAGTTCGTGTCGGCCGTGTTCTGGGCAAGGACGGTGAGCACGAGCTCAGCAACCGGATCGAGACGTGCGCCAGACCATTCGGGCATGCCGTAGCGCTCGGCGAGCCGTTCCAGCACCGGACCGATCCGAGCCCGCCGGATGCGGCGCAGCTGCGCGAGCCGCCGATTCCTGGTGGCCGATCTCCGGGTGGGCATCAGCGCCAGCCGCGGGAACCCAGGCGCCTGCCGATGCCGATGCTCCGCGCCAGCCGCGCGCTGGCATTCGCCAGCAGTCGCTCGGTGTCCGCCATCGAGGCCTCCAGGTCCATCGGTCGGTCGACGATGGGCTGGATGACCGCGAACGCGCCGGAGGCCTCGACGATCTCCGCCCCCGGCCCGAGTGCCCCGCACAGGAGGACGACGGGGGCGCCGCCCGCCTGACGGGCGACGCCGGTCGCCGCCTTGCCGGCCAGCGTCTGCTCGTCGGCCCGGCCCTCGCCGGTGATGACCAGGTCGGCACCCTCGCAGGCTGCGGCCAACCCGACCAGCTCGGCCACGACCTCGACACCGGGGCGAAGTGTGGCCGTGGTGAATCCCAGCAGCCCGGCGGTGGTGCCTCCCGCGGCACCGGCCCCGGGCACGTCGGAAACGTCTCGGCCTGTGGCCCGCTGAATCTCCGCGCCCCACCGACCGAGCGCCATGTCGAGCAGCTCGACCGTCTCCGGGTCCGCGCCCTTCTGGGGGGAGAAGGTCGCCGCCGCTCCCCGCGGCCCAATGAGCGGGCTGGTGACGTCGGAGGCGATCAGGATCTCGGTCTCCGTCAGCCGCTTGTCCACGCCCTCCACCTCCACGTGATCCAGCTGGGCGAGCGCGCCTCCGCCGTCGAGCAGGTCCTCGCCGCGCGCGTCGAGCAGCCGCAGCCCGAGCTCGACCATGAGGCCCGCGCCGCCATCGGTCGTTCCCGACCCACCAAGCCCGACCACGATTCGGCGGACACCCGCGTCGAGCGCCGCGCGGATGAGCAACCCTGTCCCACGGGTCGAGGCAAGGCGGGCAGTGGCGGGCGTGCGTTCGGCCGGGGCCAGATGGGCGAGGCCACTGGCGCCGGCCATCTCGATGAACGCCGACGCACCGCCATCGAGCGCGAGCCAGTCGGCGGAAACCTCTCGGCCAAGGGGATCGAGCGTGGTGGCGGAGCGCCGTTCGACGCCGTCGCCGAGGGCCGCTGCGATCGCGGCCAGCGTGCCTTCGCCGCCATCGGCCATCGGAATCCGGACCACTTCGTCGTCCGGGCGGGTCGAGTTCCAGCCACGGGCCACCGCCGCGGCGGCCGCCACCGAGTCGAGCGCCCCGCCGAACGAGTCGGGGGCGACGACCACCCGCAGGGCGGGGCTCACGAACGCAGCTCCGCCCGGCGGGCGCGATAGGCGGGAATGGAGCTCATCGGCGGACGGATCTCGTCACCCACCTCCCGGATGTCCAGGCTGAACCGCGTTTCCTCGACCCGGATCTGCTTCATGGTCTCCCCCATCTCGGTCAGCAGCTCGATCTGCTGGCGCTCTTCGAGCTTGGTGATCGCCGCCTTGAGGATGACGAAGGACATTCGGGACAGATCGATCAGTGACTGGTTGCGGTGGATCCGGCGCTCGAGATCGACCTGGCCGATGCCGGACAGTCCGACCCGGTCCATGACATCCACCAGCAGCCCGAACTCGACGGCGTAGCCGGTGAAGAATGGCACTGATTCGAGCAGCTCGCGGCGCCCGGCGTACTCGCCGGCGAGGGGCTGAATGACCCCCGACAGCTGGGGGAAGAACAGGTTGATGAGCGGCCGCGCGGTGAGCTCGGTGACGCGGCCGCCCTCCTCGGGCTGCCACGCCCCTCCGGACTTCAGCGGACGGTGGTAGAAGCCCTTGACGTACTGGATCCGCGGTTCGCGAAGGAGTGGCCCCAGCAGCCCGTACACGAAGCGGGGCTGGATGTTCCGGATGTCGGTGTCGACCCACACCACGATGTCGCCTCGCAGCTCGTACAGGCTCTTCCACAGCGCCTCCCCCTTGCCCGGGTAGCTGCCCAGTTCGGGGAGGATCTCGTCGTGCTGGCGGACCGGCACGCCCAGCTCGCGGGCGATCTCGACCGTCCGATCGGTCGATGCCGAGTCGATCACCAGCAGCTCGTCCACCAGTGGAACACGGTCCATCAAGGCATCCCGGATGCGGCGAATGACGAGGCCGATCGTCTTCTCCTCGTTGAGTGTCGGCAGGCCGACGCTGACGGTCAGCCCGTTGCGCTCCTTGAGCTCGACCAGGCTCCGAAGGTTGCGGAACTCGCTTGCGTGGAACGTGTTCTCGGCGAACCAGCGGTCCACGATGGAGGGCAGGCTCTGGCCGGCTTCGATCGCCTCGTCGGCGGCCGGCAGGCTCGCCTCGTCGGCCCGCAGGTCCACGAACGTGTGCGGGGTGACCGGCTGACGGGTGCGGACGACCATGACCGTGGCCTTGGCCCGAGAGGCGACCGTCTCGGCCAGACGGCCGAACAGCCGCCGTCCCGAGCCGAGGCCGGTTGGCTGGGCCGAGGCCCCGACGACCACGAGCTGATGGTTCGCGGCCTCGGCCAGGATCGCCCCCCGGACGGTGGGCGCCTCCACGACCAGGTCGCGCACCGACACGCCCCGTGCGGCGCGCTTGACCAGGGCGGCGAGCGCGGTCCGCTCCCGCTCGATGGCCTCCAGGCCCCCGCCCGGGGGCACGACGTGCAGGACCACGAGCTCAGCGCGGAACCCGCGCGCCAGGTCGGTGGCCAGGGAGACGGCCAGCTCGGCGTTCGGGCCGCCGCGGACGGGACCCAGGATCGACTCCACGACGCCGAGCCCGCGCTGCTTCACGACCGCGATGTCGCACGGCGCCTCGCGGGCCACTTCGTCGATGGTCGTCGAGAACACCGCGCGCCGGGCCTCGTTCCGCGGGGGCCCGCCCCATCCAAAGATGACCAGGTCGGCGCCGATCTCGGCCACGGCCTCGATGATCCCCTCGGATGCCTGGCGGCCGATCCGCACCGCGGTCCGGACCTCGACCGACGG
>DASYGU010000168.1:0-8239 GCA_035999355.1 Candidatus Limnocylindria bacterium
GCGCTCGCGGCGCGACGACCTGATGTCGTGATCCTGGGCGCCCCCCTGGACGATGGCGTGAGCCACCGGCCGGGCGCTCGATTCGGGCCGCGCGCGATCCGGACCGCCTCCTACCACTCAGGCGACATCCACTCGCTCCAGGTGGGCGTGGACCCGTTCGACTGGCTGGACGTGGTGGACGGCGGCGACGCCCCGGTGGTCCCGGGCCGGCTCGAGCGTGGCCACGCGGTGATCCGGGCCCGGGTGCTCGAGATCGCGCGGACGGGTGCGATCCCGATCGTGCTGGGCGGCGACCACTCGATCACGTACCCGTCGGCCAGCGCGGTCGCGGAGGCGGTGGCTCCCAGGCGACTGGGGATCGTGCATTTCGACGCCCACGCCGACACCGGCGACAACACGTGGGGAAACCTCCTGTCCCACGGGACACCGATGCGGCGGCTCATCCAGTCGGGCGCCGTGGCTGGTCGCAACTTCGTCCAGGTCGGGCTCCGCGGCTACTGGCCGCCGGCAGAGACGCTGGCCTGGATGCGCGAGCAGGAGATGCGCTGGCATCTCATGACCGAGATCGAGGCACGCGGCGCCGAGGCCGTCGTCCACGACGCGATCGCCGAAGCCCTGGACGGTCCTGATGTCGTGTACCTCTCGGTGGACATCGACGTCATCGATCCGGGGATGGCGCCGGGGACCGGGACCCCCGAGCCGGGTGGGATGCTGACCCGCGAGCTGCTCCGCGCGATCCGGCAGGTCGTCGGCGCCGTGGACCTGGTGGGGATGGACGTGGTCGAGGTGGCTCCCGCCTACGACGTGTCCGACGTGACCGCCGCCGCCGCCCATCGGTGCGTGCTCGAGGCGATCAGTGCGCTCGCCGGAAGGCGGCGCGATGCCCGGGAGTCGGCTCGGCCGACCGTCCGCTGAACGCGGCTACTCGACCGTGAATGCGGTCGTTGCGACCTCGTCCCCGTTGCGGGTGGCCACTACGTCGTAGTCGCCGTCGGCCAGGTTGCTGAATTCGAAGAACGTGTAGCCGGCACAGTCGGTAATGGCCCCGCAGAAGTTCAGGGGGAAGCTTCCCTGGTCGACGACTGAGCCCGATCCGTCCCGGACGCTGACCCCGATCACGTCAGACGCCTGTCCGTGGCGGAAGCTGACCAGGATCCAGACATGGCCGTTGTTCACGGCGCCGCTGTTGTCGCAGGTCGGGTCGCTCGGTTGCTCGTCGCACGGCTCGGCGCGGGCGATGAAGCCGTCCGAGGCCGGGACCGGGGTCGGGGTCGGCGCCACGCTTGGCGCGATCGACGGAGCCGATGAGGCCGAGGCCGATGGCGTCAGCGACGGCTCCGGAGAGGGCGTGCTCGCGGTGGCGCTCGGGGTCGGCGATGCCTCGGCGACCCCGCCGTCGAAGACGCCGCCCAAGATGGCCCCGCCGAGGAGGGCGAGGATGCCGAGGCCGAGGAAGAGGACGAAGACGAGACCACTGACCCCGCTGTTGCCGTCGTCGCCACCGTCCTGGGGCGGTCCGGCGTAGGTGACCGGTGGCGGCCCGGCCGGCGGAGCGGGCGGCGGCTCGACAATCGGCGGCGTCGGAGGCGTGGATTTCGGTGGGGCGGCGCCTGTCACGGCGGCGCCTGTCGCGGCGGCTCCGGCCGCGGCCCCAACCGCGGCGGCCGTCCCGACTGCCTTGGCCTTGGTCCGGCGCTTGGGGGCAGGAGGCTCTTCGGTCGTCAGGTCGTCGTCGGCCCCGGCCATCGCCGCCGCGGTCGCCGCGGCGGCGCCCATCGGCGCGCCCGGGTGCGTCTCGTCCCTGACCGGCGGCGCATCGCCGCCGAGTCCGGGCTCGGACGGCCATTCCGGCTCCGGTGCAGCCGGTTCGATCTCCGCGAAGTGATCGACCCGGGCTGCGCCGGCGGCCCCGGCCGCGGCAGCGGCGGCGGCCCGCGCGGCCTGGTCTTCGGGCTCTGGCTCGAATCGCTCGGACTGGCCCCACGGGGAACCCGGCTGCTCCACCTCGTGGCCCCGCCGGAAGACGTCCGACCCTCCTCCGGAGGCAGATTCCTGGAGGCCGACCTGGAGGGCCGCGCCGCATTCGGTGCAGAACGGCGCCGGCGGCGTCCAGAGGCCGCAGGTCGGGCAGAGCACGTCGCCCCGTGTGTCAGGCATCGGCGCGCATTGTGCCCCGAGCAGTCCCCCCGGCGCCACCGAGCGATCGGTATCCTCGGCGATCGTGAGGCGAATCAACGTGGTTGGGAGCAGCGGTTCGGGGAAGACCACGACCGGGGCGGAACTCGCCCGGCGCCTCGGCGTGCCACTCGTCGAGCTCGACTCGCTGTCCTGGGAGCCGAACTGGGTCGCCGCCCCAATCGACGTCCTCCGGGAGCGAGTTGCTGCCGCCGTTTCTGGCGAAACATGGGTCGTGGACGGCAACTACGGCGTGGCGCGGGACCTCGTATGGGCACGGGCCGACACCGTCGTCTGGCTCGATCTTTCCTTATGGATCGTCATGTGGCGGGTCTGTTCACGCACGGTCAGGCGTCTCGTGCGCCGCGAGGTTCTATGGAACGGCAACCGGGAGAGCATGAGGACGACCCTCAGCAGGGACTCGATCATCCTGTATGCCCTGACCGAATTCCGCCGCCGAAGGCGCGAACTTTCGAGCGCACTAGCGGCGCAGCCGCACCTGGGGGTCGTGCGCTTGACCACGGCGGGCGACGTCGAGCGCTTCCTCGCGGCTATTCCGACCCCGGCGTCGATGCAGCCCGGGACTCGACGAGCCCAACGGTGACGGCCAGGATCGCGACGGGTCCCGATCAAGCCCCCGGGCGCTTCCAACGGGACCCGTCCGTGAACTGCTCGAGCTTCCAGATCGGGAGCCGGTCCTTGATCGCCTCGATCACGTATCGGTTCGCGTCGTAGGCGTCTCCGCGGTGCGGCGCCCCGGTGACGATCGCCACCGCAGCCTCGCCGATGGGCACCGTCCCGGTCCTGTGGACGACTGCAACGACGCAGTCAGGCCATCGGGTTGTCACCTCGTTGGCGATGACCCGCAGCGTGGCGTCCGCCATCTCGGGGTATGCCTCGTACTCGAGCGCGGTGACCTCCCGCCCGTCGTCGGAGCGGTTCCGGGCCCGTCCGACGAACGTGACCACCGCCCCATGGGATCGATCCACGACCCGCTCGAGGGCGGCGACATCGATCTGGTCGGCACTGAGACCGATCAGCGTCGGGTCCGACCCACCGGACACCGGCGGCAGGAACGCGACGTCGTCACCGTCGGCCAATGGCTCGTCCCATCCGACGGCGACGCCATTGCGCGCCGGTTGGGTGAACGCGCGGTGGGGAACCAGCGCGGGGAAGCGGGACTCCATCTCGGACCAGGCCGCCGCGACCGTCGCGGGTGGCGCCATGGTCAGTGCGGTCCGGGCCGCGCTGGCCTCGCGCAGCGTGGCGAAGCAGCGAACCTGGATCTCCATCGGCTACACCACCCCCCAGCCGAGGTACACCAGCGAAGCGGCCCCGATCGTGCCGGCCATCACCGCCGCGAGGCCGATGTACAGCAGACCGGTGGTGGACTGCATGGACGGGGCGGTCGTCGCGCGCAGGGCGAGGATGGCGATGGCCAGCGGGAACACGACGCCCACGAAGAATCGGAGCCCGGTGAGCCACGCGACCGGCTCAATGACCCCCCATGCGATGACCACCGACCACGCGACGAGGAGGCCCTGGAGGACGAGCGCCCCGATGAGCACCCAGATCAGGCGGCGGATCGGATCAGGCGAGAGCTTCGGGGTGACGAGATACCAGTGGCCGAGCAGCATCCCGGCGGTGACCGATCCCAGGGCGACAGCCGCGGATACCAATCCAGCGGCGAACAGGACCTGCTCGCCGCTGGCGACGGCCGGGATGGTGAGCAGGGCGAGAATGCTGACCACCCCGCCGCCCAGCGCCAGCGCGGTGCCGACCCGCTCGGGAAAGGTCGTGATCACCACTGCCAGGAGATAGCCGAGGGCGAGCGCCGCAGACGCCACCACGAGCGTGCGACGAAGGGTGGAGAAGGATTCGGTCGTCGGTCCGGCGTGCACAGTGAGCTCGGACAGGAGCCAGATCCCGGCGCCGATCGCGATGGTGGCGGCCATGAACCGCCGATACCCGATGGTCGTGCCGCCGAGCCACTGGGTCAGGCCGACCGCGAGCAGCGTGCCGCCGGCAAGCGTGCCCCAGAAGATCCAGTTCACGAACGGGAGGGCCTCGACCGCGAGTGGCTGGGTCTCCCCGAGCGCCATCACGACACGGTTCCGGCCAGGAGGGATCCGGTGAGGCCGATCTCGACCCATTCGTCGACGACTCGGGTCGGGAATGTCTCCACCGGCTCGGTAGCGGGCAGCGCCACCGCCGCACCGGTCCGCACGTCGAAGCATCCGTTGTGCCAGGCGCAGACGAGGACACCATCGCGGACGTCGAAGCCGGCCTCGGTCAACGGGTAGTCGCGATGGGTGCAGTTGTTCTGGACGGCGAAGAACTCCCCGAGGTGGCGGACGAGCACGACCGGCTGGCCGTCAATGACGACCGGGATGAGATCCCCGTCACGCAGGTTGGCCGCGGGCAGGATCCGGACGAAGCGGGTGGCGGCCTGGGTCACTCAGAGTGGGCGGGCGAAGGCGAGCAGCCGTGGCTCGGTCATGTCCTCGATCGACCAGCGCAGGCCCTCGCGACCGAGGCCCGAATCCTTGACGCCACCGTACGGCATCGCGTCGGTGCGCCAGGTGGGGACGTCATTGACGATGATCCCGCCCACCTCGAGCTCGTCGTGGGCGGCCAGCGTGTTCTCCAGCGAGCTCGTAAACAGGCCGCACTGGAGCCCGAATCGACTGTCGTTGATCTCGCGCAGCGCGGCGGCGAAGTCCGGCACCGGGAACAGGTTCACGACTGGTGCGAACACCTCCTCGCCGCAGACGCGGGCGTCGCGCGGAACATCGACCAGGATGGTCGGCTCGTAGAACAGGCCTTCGGCTCGACCACCGGTTAGCGCCCGTGCCCCGTCGGCCAGGGCCTCCTGGACCCAGCTGTCGGTGCGCGAAACGGCGGCCTCATCGACCATCGGACCCAGGTCTGACGCGGGGTCGAGCGGGTCGCCCATCTTGACCTCGCGGACCTTCTCGACGAAGCGCCGCTCGAACTCGGCGTAGATCGATTCCACGACGTAGATACGCTGGACGCTGATGCAGACCTGCCCCGCGTAGGCGAAGGCGCCGAACACGAGCCGGGCGACCGCCCAGTCCAGGTCCGCGGTCTCATCCACGATCACGCCGGCGTTACCGCCGAGCTCGAGCACGACCTTCTTGCGCCCGGCTTCAGCCTTCATCTTCCAGCCCACGCCCGGGCTGCCGGTGAAGCTCAGGAGCTTGAACCGATCATCGGCCACCATCCGGTCCCCGGTGGGCCGGTCCATGGGCAGGATGCTGACCGCGCCCTTGGGCAGGCTCGTCTGGTCGAGGTACTGGGCGATCCGGAGCATGACCAGCGGGTCCTTGCTCGGCGGCTTGAGCACGATCGAGCAGCCCGCGGCGATGGCGGGGGCGACCTTGTGGGCGGCCAGGTTGAGCGGGAAGTTGAACGGGCTGATCCCGGCCACCGGACCGATGGGGTACCGCCGCACGATCCCGCTTCGTCCCCGGTTGGCCGCGGTCCAGTCCAGCGGCAGCCACTCCCCGTTGATCCGGAGCGCCTCCTCGGCCGCGGTGCGGAAGGTCAGGCTGCCGCGGGCCACCTCGCCCCGGGCATCGCGGATCGGCTTGCCGGATTCGCGAGTCAGCAGCTCGGCCAGCTCGTCGGCGTCGCGGGCGATGCAGTCCGCCACGTGCTGGAGCGCATCCCGGCGCTCGAAGCTGGCCAGCCGTCGCGTCTGCTCGAATGCGGTCACGGCCGCTTCGGTCGCGGTATCCAGCTCGGCCGCCCCCGCCTGCCAGGTGGTGGCCACCAGGTCGCCGGTGGCCGGGTTGCGGATCTCAAGCGGAGATCCGGCCTCGACGAACTGGCCGGCCACATAGATCGGGACGCTTTGTGCGCGCACCTCGGTGGTCACGCGCGCCATTCTACGACCGGGATTTGGCCGGTCGAACCCGCCCCCCTATCATCGAGCCGTCGTGAACCCCGTCTTCCTCTTCCTCGAGGTCGCGGCCACCGTCCTCTTCGTCGGAGCCGCCGCCGCCGCCCTCCGGCGGGGACGCCTGCCGTTTCTCGAGCTGATCAGCGCCGCCGCGTTCGGGCTCCTCCTCGAGGAGGGCGACCAGCTCATCTTCCAGACCTACCACTACAGCCCCGATTGGGTGCTCGTCCTGGATCGGGCGCCGCTGGTCATTGGCCTGACCTGGGCGCTGCTGATTGCCGGCGCGATGCGGATCACCGATGCGCTCGGCGTCCGCCGCTGGACGGCACCGTTCGTGGACGCGGTGCTCGTGATCATGCTCGATCTCGCGTTCGACGCGGTCGCCATCCGGATGGGGATGTGGACGTGGGTCGGTATCGAGCCCGACCAGGGCTGGTTCGGCGTCCCGGCCGGCAACTTCTATGCCTGGCTGTTCGTGACCCTGGGCTTCAGCCTGCTGAGCCGATGGATCCGTGACTTCTCGGTGCGCCGACCGAGCTTCGAGTGGCTCCAGCTGGGCGTTCCCGTGCCGGCATTCGCCATCTTGATCACCTCGATCATCCCCTTCGCCGTGATCATGGAGCTGACCGGGGCCGAGCCGGGTGGCGGTCTGTGGCTGTTCGCCCTCACGCTCGCCGTGTTCGTGGCGATCGCCGGGGTCGGCACCTTCGGGCCGAAGCGCCAGGCGCCCGATGGCCGCGCGAAGGCCATCGTCGACCTCCGCCTTGCATTCTTCACCCGCTTCTCGATGCACGGGTTCTTCCTGGTCGCCCTCCTGGTGATGGGCCTCGCCACCCAGCTCCCCATCCTTCTCGTCACCTCGGTCGGGCTCTTCTTCGCCGATGTTGCGATTTCCCGGCTCGTCGAGCAGCGCCGGATCCGCCCAGCGATCGGCGTGCCCGCCGGCGCGCTGACGCCGGCACCCGCGCCCGTCCGCGACTCGTGACCGCACCGGCGTCGGGGACCGCAGACGCCGACGAGGCGATCCAGCACCTCCGGGAGCTCATTCGCATCCCGTCGGTCAACCCGCCCGGTGACCCGACGCTCGCGGGTGGGCGCGACTCGACCGGGGGCGAGACCGCGGCGGCGCGCTACTGCGCGGAGGTCCTGACCGCGGCCGGCATCAGCGCCGAGGTGCTGGAGACGGCTCCGGGTCGCGGCAGCTGCTTCGCCCGTCTCCCCGCGGATCCCGCGGTCCGAGATCCCGAGCCCCCGCTCATCCTTCTCGGTCACGTGGACGTCGTCCCCGTCGAGGCCGAGGCATGGACGCGTGATCCGTTCGGGGGCGAGCTGGTGGATGGCGTCGTGTGGGGCCGCGGGGCGGTCGACATGAAGGACATGGTTGCCATGGAGCTCGCGATCATGGTCGCGCTCCATCGGTCCGGTCGCCCGCTCCGACGCGACCTGATCTTCGCGGCCGTGGCCGACGAGGAGGCGGGCGGCTCGCACGGCGCCCAGCACTGGGTCGAGGCGCGGCCAGACCTGTTCTCGTCGGCCGCAGGCCCGGCGGCCGCGGCCCTGAACGAGGTCGGCGGCTACTCGATCACGCTCGGCGATCGGCGGGCGTATGCCATCCAGGTCGCCGAGAAGGGCATCATCTGGACCCGCCTCCACGCAACCGGGATGCCCGGCCACGGCAGCATGCCGCACGACCAGAATCCGGCGGTCCGGCTCGCGGCCGCGGTGACACGCCTGGCGGAGGCCCCACCCACGGGTGAGCCGCCTGCCGTCGTCCGCGACTTCTTCGCGGGCCTCGGGCTCGGCGCCGTGACCGATCTCGTTCCGGGCGACCGGCCAGGGGCGGTCGCGCTCCTCGAGCAGCTGGTGTCCGATCCGACCATGCGGCGATCCCTGGGCGCCATGCTCCGCGACACCGTGACGCCGACCGTGATCCGGGTCGGCAGCAAGATGAACGTGATCCCCGGGTTCGGCACGGCTGAGGTCGACGTCCGTACCCTGCCCGGCACGGACCAGGCCGCGTTCGCGGACCGGCTGCGGGCGCTGGGCGGTCCCGAGGTCGAGGTCGAGATCGTCATGAGCCTGCCCGCGATCGAGGCTCCAGCCGACGCGCCGATCGTCGACCTGATGCGGGCGGCCCTC
>DASYGU010000276.1:0-2244 GCA_035999355.1 Candidatus Limnocylindria bacterium
CACCTTCAGCTGGCAGTCCTGGGCCAGCTGCGAGAACAGGCGCATCGGTCCGTACTTGAGGTACGAGAACGAGCCATACGTCGAGCACGCGCCCCAGAACCCGTTGAACGAGGTCATCGGGTCGTCCGACAGGTTGACCGAGGCCAGGCCCACGGTCAGGCCGCTGTTCGTGAACTCGGTGATCTGCTGCGGTAGGAGCGCGCCGCGCAGGTTCGAGCTGCGCTCGTACCAGCCCCAGCCGGGCAGGTCCTCGTGGCCCTTGGCGAAGCCGGCGATGTTGGTGGACTCGGCCAGGTCCGCCGAGCACACGATGAACAGCGGTCTGTCGTAGTCGGCCTTGGCCGTGGCGTTGACCCACGCGCCCCACGAGGCGAACGCCGCGCGGTTGGCGACCTTCTCGCCGGGCGCCTTCCAGAAGCTGTCGGGGTAGGCCGAGACGTCGGTGAAGCGCGGGTCGTCGAAGATCTCCGCCCCGCGGCCGCCGAGGTTGAACCCCTTTACCCGCTCGGGCACGAGGCCGGCAACCTCGACCAGCCGGTCGCTGATCGCGTCCACGACCTCGGTGTGGCGCCGAAGGACGCCGATCGCGACCTCGAGGTTGTGGCGGGACTGCGCGGTCCGCTCGGCGGCATCCGCCGGGGCCGGTTCGTCCACCCCGGCGTAGGTCACCCCATGCCGCTCCATGAACTCGTGGCGAACGGCCCAGAACTCGGGTGCGTTCATGGGCCACGGCGTGCCGTGGGACTTGTTGTCGTACTTCCCGTAGCCGCGACCCTTCCGGGTTCGGAACCACGCGGCCGAGGGCACGCGCTCGGGGTTCTCGCCGCGGGCGGCCTCCAGCACGGCGGCGGTCACCGGTCCCCACTCGGAGCCCTCCATCGTGCCGTTCACGCGCCAGTGGTAGGCCTCGAACCAGCTCTGCGGGGTGCCGGGTACGACCGACGAGATCGCCGGGTCGTCGATCCCGTAGTCATTCCAGTCGAGCAGGAAGACGAGGTTCGACAGGCCCAGGCCCCAGGCCGAATTCCGGGTCTCGTGGCTGGCTCCCGGGGTCAGGCCGCCTTCGCCCTCGACCACGAAGACCTTGACCTCCTCGGCACCGGCCAGCTTCAGCGCGACCGCCTGACCCAGCGATGGCGGCATGCCGTGGCCCGACGGCCCGGTGTTCCACTTCAGGAAGAGGGTCTTGCCCTCCATCTCGGCGTGGCCCGGGAGGCCACCGCGGCGGCGGAGAAGGAGGAGGTCCTCCCAGCCGATCGCCCACTTCCCGCCGTCCGGCAGCGCGTACCGCTCGTCCGGGTCGCGGTCGGCACGGGCGCGCAGCGTCTCGTTCAGGACCGCGAGGGTGGCATAGATGAGCGGCACGGTATGGCCCGCCGACAGGACGAAGCGGTCCGCGAACGGCAGCCACGGCCGGCGGATGTCCCAGCGCATGGCGCCCGACAGCATGAGCGATACGAGCAGGTGGACCTTCGAACGGGACCCGCCCGGATGGCCGCTCTGGCGGTGGTTGAGGGCGAGGTCGATCACCTCGTCGACGACGTCGCGGACGAGCTCCCAGTGCGGGTACTGGGCCTCCGCCTCGGCGAGGAGCCGATCGGCCGGGACGGGCTGGACGGCGGTCATCCGGCGGCGGTCACCAGCTCGCCGCTCCGCTCCAGGCGCGCCAGCGAATCGGTGATCCGCTCGAGCGCGGCGCTGAGGTTCTCGCGGCTGTTCGCGTAACTGAAGCGCAGATATCCCTCGCCATGACGGCCGAAGGCGGTCCCCGCCAGGCCGCAGACCCCGCCGTCGTACAGGAGGTGGGTCGCGATCTCGGTACTGGACCGGCCGAAGGAGCTGACGTTGGGGAACACGTAGAACGCGCCGTGCGGCATCACGCAGCTGACGCCGGGGATCGCGTTGAGGCCATCCACGATCAGCTGGCGCCGGGCGATGAACTCGGTCCGCATCGCGTCGGCCGCGTCCTGCGGGCCGGTGAGGGCCGCGATGGCGCCGGCCTGGGCGAACGCGTTCGTGCAGCTCACCGAGTTGATCACGAGCCGGCTGTAGGTGGGCGCCATCCAGGTCGGGATGATCCCGTACCCCAGCCGCCAGCCGGTCATGGCGAACGTCTTCGAGAACCCATCGAGGACGATCGTGCGCTCGAGCATGCCAGGCTGCGTCACGATCGACGGCGCCTCGACGTCATAGGTGATCCGCGAGTAAACCTCGTCGGTGAGTACCCAGGCAGGTGTTCGCCCT
>DASYGU010000002.1:0-9865 GCA_035999355.1 Candidatus Limnocylindria bacterium
GGACAGCTGCGGTGCTTCTCCATCTCGGCCAGGAGCGACTCCTCGGCCAGGGACCGCTCGTACACCTCGGCCATCGTCTCCCGGGGCCGGATGATGATGTACATCAGCCATGCGAACAGGAAAACGAGCGGCGTGAAGAAGATGATCAGCGCCGACGCGAAGTACGGCAGGATCGGGTTCTCGCTGCGTGCCTGCATGTCGCGAAACGCCCAGTACGCGGTGCCCAGCCAAAGCATCACCACGTAGATGACGATCAGCGTTGCGGCCAGCTGGGTAACCGGGTTGCTGGTGAAATCGTTCCAGATCTGACCCGGATCCGGCAGACCTTCCATTCGCGAAATGCCTCACTCCTGAGGTTCGTGCGGCGGCACGAACGCCGCGCCATCCTAGCAGATGGGTCTTGAAATCCCTCCCGCGCGCCCATGGACCGCCGGAAGTCCGGGGTGGGTACTGCACCAGACCGCAGCATGGCGCGATTGGCCGTCCGACCGATGCATCCGCAGAAGCGGGCTGACCATCAGGCCATGGTTCGGGCGCGTCCGGTCCGCGATGCTGTCGCCGACATCATCGACGGGAATCATTCCCGACATTTGTGGACTGGAGGAAGGCTTGCTCTGGCTCCTTCGGCTGCTGGGCTTCCTGTATCCGGTCGTCGCGGCCGTGTGCCTCACGCTCCTGGGCGTGATGCTCGTCCGCCAGCCACCTGAGACGCGCGGATTCACGGTCGGCGTGGTCGGACTGGCCATTGGCCTCGGCGCCACCGCGATGGCGCTGACCACCTGGTTCTACTTCGCCCTCCGCCTGTCGCGCCTGGCCAAGGATCTCGAGCAGACGGTCGACAAGGGGACCCCGGTGATGCTCAAGGAGACCGGCGTCCCGGCCGAGCGCAGGCTGGCCCGGGCCTTCAACCGGGCGGCCGGGACGTTCGCGGTGGCGGAGGCGCAGGCCACTCGCGATCGGTTGACCGGGATCCCGAACCGCGAGTCCCTGCTGCGCACCCTCACCGGCGAGGTGGAGCGCGCGAACCGGCACTCCAAGCCGCTGTCGGTGGCGTTCATGGACATCGACCGCTTCAAGTCGACAAACGACACGTACGGTCATCGGACCGGTGACGCCGTCCTCCAGCAGCTGGCCGGCCTCATCACCCGCAGCATCCGGGCCAGCGACATCTTCGGCCGCTATGGCGGCGAGGAGTTCATGCTGATCCTGCCCGAGACGACGCCGGAGGACGCGTTCACTCTTGTCGAGGAGCTGCGCGAGATGGTCATGCGCCGGCCGCTCAGCGTGGCGTCAGGCGTGCTGGTGGACGCCACGATCAGCATCGGCATCGCCGGCGGCCACAGCTCGGAGCTCCAGGTCGACCGACTGGTGGATGCGGCCGATGCGGCCATGTACGTGGCCAAGTCCGAAGGCCGCAACCGCAGCTTCCTGTTCGGCAGCGTGTCGGACGAATCGGTCGTGCGCCGGGCCGCCATCACGCCGGAGCGCCGAGACGCGGCCGCCGCCATCGGTCGCTGGGCGAGCGCCAGCGCCGCCCAGGCGCTGGCATCGGTCCTGGCTCCCCAGCCGCACCATCGGGGCCGGCCGTCGGACATGATCGCGGCGCTGTCGATCGGGATGGCGCTGCACATGGGTCTGTCCCGGGTCGAGATGGATCGGATCCGGGTGGCCGCGCTGCTCCACGACCTTGGCAAGCTGGCGCTGCCGGGCGAGATCCTGGACAAGCCCAGCCCCTTGACGGATGTCGAATGGCAGGTCGTGGGCGAGCACCCCCGGATCGGGCAGGTCATCCTCGAGCAGGCAACGAGCATGCGCGAGGCGGTGCCCATCGTCCTGCACCATCACGAGCGATACGACGGGACCGGCTATCCCCATGGGCTGCGCGGCGAGGAGATCCCGCTCGGGGCACGGATCGTGGCCGTGGCCGATGCCTACCACGCCATGGTCCACGAGCGTCCATACAAGTCCGCGCTGACCCACGCCCAGGCCCTGGCCGAGCTCCGGCGCCACGCCGCCTCTCAGTTCGACCCGACCGTGGTCGAGGTCTTCATCGCCATCTTTGGTGAGGAGGTTCCCTCCGACGGGGTCGAGGAGATCGAGAAGCTCCACGCCCACGCGGCGGGGGGACCCGAGTCTGTCGACCCGCAGGCCGCCGCCCTGCTCCAGGCCTCGCACTGGACCGAGCCCGAGCCGGCGCCTACCGGCAGCGCAAAGAGTCGCGCGCGCCGTCCGGCGCAGCAGGCCTCCTAGGCCAGTCCGGTCCTCAGCCGCCGGCGAGACGGGTCGTCCCGCCGATGGTGCCGATGATCCCCGCCAGGAACCCGATCAACCCGGCCGGAGACAGGCCGCGGAGCAGGTTGATGAGGTCCTCACCCAGGCCCGAGCCGATCTCCACCACCACGAACAGGACCGAGAACGCGAGGCACCAGGCGATGGCGATCACGATACCCAGCCGCTGGATCCGCCCTGGCGACGCTCGAAGGATGCCCGCCACCGCCAGCACGAGCAGGAGTCCGACCAGGATAGGCAGCGGAGCCGCCACCCCGTAGTAGGCCGTCTGCAGGATCCCGGCGTCGTTCGGGTAGCCGGTCCAGAACGCGACTCCGTATCCGCCCACGCCCAACGCCTGGTCCGCCAGCGAGCCATCGCCCATGGCGAAGGGCAGGAGCCAGGCCGTCGCCATCCCGGCGGCGGCGATGGCCAGCACCATCGGCCCGAGCCACGCCCGCCCGGCGGGCGCGGCAGGCGGCCCGCCGTGGGTGTCCTCGCCCTCGCGGGACGGCGCGGCGGCGGGTGGACCGCCGGCGGACGCGACGGCCGGTCGGATGTTGAACCCGCACTCGGAGCAGAACGCGGAGCCGGACCGGTTGCTCGCGCCGCAGCGCGGGCACGGGCTGGACTCGGCGGGCGCGCCGGGCCGGGTCATGGTCGCCTCGTCCGCGGCCACCAGTCGCTGGCCGCAGCTCGCGCAGAACGAGACGCCGAGCTGGTTCTCCGTCCCGCAGCGGCGACAGACCTGGACCTCGGTCATTGGTGCTCAGCCACCTCCTCGCGGAGCGAGCTCGATCTCCCACCAGGCCGAGATCCAGGCCTGGACGACCCCGGCCATGATGACCAGCACGAGCCAGATCCAGACGAAGCCTAGCAGCAGGACGAGGGTCGTCGGCTCGGTCAGACCCGCGCCGGCGAGCCGCCGCGCCAAGGGCTCCCACAGCACGGCCAGCGTCACGGCCGTGACCAGCTGAAAGACGAGGAACGCGGCCAGGGTGACGACGGCCTGCGCGACCAGCCACAGCGGGCCGAGGGACGGCCCAACCCGTGCCCGGCGGGGGCGGTGGAGGCGCGCGGCGCCCAGTGCCTGGGCCAGGACGATGCCGATGCCGAGCACCACCAGGTACGGCCAGGCGGCCGCGACGACGCGGACGGCGAGAGGCGCGTCGGCGTTCGGGCCGGTCACCAGCCCGAAGATGGTGGGCGTGGTCAGCCAGCCGACAGCCAGCGCGCCGAGCCCGACCAGCAGAGCGGGCAGGCTCAGGGCGGCCATCGCCCTGGGCACGGTTGGCGGCGGATCGTCGGTCAGCGGATCGGCCAGGCCGATCAGGATCGCGACCTCGCCGAACGCGATCACGAGCAGCAGGCACGCGAGCCCCGAGACGATCGCCACGGCCAGGACCACGAGATTCCATGGCCACCATCCGCTCTCCGCCAGCGCCAGCCCGAGCTCGGCGGCATCGGCCCCGTCGGGTGGCGGGGTGACCGTTCCCAGAAGCACGATCCAGCCCGCGCCGGCGAAGGCGACGACCGCCCCGGCGAACCACAGGTCAGACCGATCGATGGCGAGCCGGGCGGCGCGGCCGCTGTTTGCCAACCAGGTGGCCACGTGGTCCAGGTCTAGGGCGACGGTGCCGGCGCCGGCGTCCCGGTCAGCTCCGCGATCCGGTCCAGCACGCGTCCGAGCTCGTCCACCGCATCCTGGTACGCACCGAGGTCGCCGGCTCCGAGGGCGGCCTGGGCCTCGTCGTAGAGCTGTCCGGCCAGGGCGATCAGGGAAGCGACGTCCTCCGGCAGCTCCCCGCCGCCGCCACCGCCGCCGCCCGGCTCGGGCTCGGGGATCGCGACCTCGCCCAGGATCTGGCGCAGCCCCTCGTCCAGGGTCTCCGCGAATGCGACCCGGGTCTGGTCGGCCAGGATCACGCGCTTGAACTCGGGGAAGCTGGACTGGGTGGAGCGGAGGTAGATGGGCTCCACGTACAGGATCGAGTCGCCCATGGGCAGGACCAGCAGGTCGCCGCGGACGACGTCCGATCCGGCCTGGCTCCAGAGGGTGAACTGCTCGCTGATCCGCGAGTCCTGGTTGATCCGGGCCTGGACCTGGGCCGGGCCCAGGGTCGTGGTGTCGACCGGGAAGCGAAACTCGATCCGTTCGCCGTAGACGCCCGGGTCCATCCGGGCCGCGATCCACGCGATCATGTTCGGCCGGTTGGCGGCCACCAGGGGCTGGATCAGGACGAACTCGCTCTCGTCCTCGCCCGGGACCTTCATGATCACGTAGTACGGCGCGACCGGCCCGCCCTCACCCGACACGTCCGAGACCTGGGTCGGGATCGACCACTGGTCGTCCTGGTTGTAGAAGGTGCCGGCTCCCGACTCGGTGGGCGAGAGGTGATAGAGCAGGTAGGTCGTGTTCTGGGCGGTGAACAGGTCCTCGGGGTAGCGCAGGTGAGGGATGAGCGACTCGGGCATGTCCGACATCGGCTCCAGGAGCCCGGGGAAGATCGCCGACCAGGCCGCGATGATCGGCTCATCCGGATCGACGACGTAGTAGTGGACCTCGCCGGTGTAGGCGTCCACGACCACTTTGACCGAGTTGCGGACATAGTTCGCCCCGGGGAACTGGGTCTCGAATGACGACAGCGGCTGGGCGTTCGGGTAGCGGGCCGTGGTGGTGTAGGCATCCCAGATCCAGAGCAGCCGGTTGTCGGCGTTGACGAGGTACGGATCGCGGTCGTACGCGAGGAACGGGGCCAGCTCCGGCGCCCGGGTATGGATGTCGCGGCGGAACAGGATCGCGGAGTCCGCGGTCAGCTGGTCGCTGATCAGCAGGTTGAGGTCGCCAAAGCGGATCGCGAACATGAGGCGGGACAGGACGTTGTCGACCGGGACGCCAGTGTCCCCGGTCCACGAGGTCGTCTCGCCGCCCTCATCCCCGGTCGGATAGTCGAACTCCGGCGTCCGGGTCCGGACCACGACGTATTCGGTCGTCGCCTCGCCGAAGTAGATCCGCGGCTCGCTCAGCGGCAGGTCCGGATTGCGGTTGATGCCGCTGATCAGGTAGTCGGGCTGCCCCTCGGGCGTGATCGCGTTGGACCGGACCGCGGTCAGCCCGTAGCCATGGGTGAACACGAGTCGCTCGTTGGTCCACGTCCGGGCGGCATCGGCCAGGCGGTCGATCTCGATCTCGCGCCCCGAGAGCATGATCTGGCGCTGGGCGTCGTCGATCTGGTAGCGGTCGATGTCGACGTCGAGGAAGTTGTAGTACTGGCGCAGGATCTGCTGCTGGCCGAACGTCAGGAGCAGGGGGCGGTAGTCCCACAGGCGAAGATTGTCGAGGGTGGCCTCGTTCTCCTCGAATAGGGCGCGGGTGATGCGCTGCTCCCCAGTGAACTGCCGCTCCTCGATGGAGTCGAGGTCGAACGCCTCGCGGGTCGCGGCCAGGTGGCGCTCGAGGAATGGGCGTTCGCGCTCGAGCTCGTTGGGCTCGACGCCGAATCGCTGGACGGCGCCCGGGTAGAAGCCGCCGACCACGATGGACAGCACCAGCCACGCACCGGCCGCCAGGCCGATCAGCCACAGCGTCCGGAAGAAGATGTTGGCCACCAGCAGCCCCGCCGACACGACGGCGACGATGGTGAGGATCGCGTAAGCGGGGACCTGCGCGTTCATGTCGGTGTACATCGCGGCCTGGACCGTCCCGCCGATGCCGCGGGTGGAGTACACCAGCTCGGCGGCGTCGAGCTGGTAGCCGACCGCGATGGCCAGCAGGAGCCCGGCGCCGAGCAGGCTGACATGGGCACGAACCGGGGCAGTGAGATGGAATGACCAGCGGGTGGCCGCTACCGCGTATGCGCCCACGGTCAGGCCGATGATCGCGGCCAGGGCGAGGACGGCCCAGCCCTGGACGAACCGCCAGAAGGGCAGGTCGAAGACGTAGAAGCCGATGTCGCGGCCGAAGGACGCGTCGGTGGTCCCGAAGTTCCCCCCGTTGAAGAACAGGAGGATGGTCTGCCAGTTGCCGCCCCACGCGAAGGCGCTGACCAGGCCGAGGACGACCGTAACCCCGACCAGGACGTACGCGGCCGGGCGCGACAGATCGGGCACTTCGACCGGGCCGACCTTTCGGATGGGAACCTGCGGACCGAGGCGACGGGCGACCCACAGGCTGGCCAGGGCCGGGACTACGAAGAGCAGGAGGCCGACTACGAACCACCCGAGCTCGGCCACGAACCGGGTCACGAGCACGTCACGCCGGCCAAGCGAGCCATACCAGGCGAGGTCGGTGAACAGCTGGACGAGACCGCCCAGGACCTGGATCAGGATGAAGACGCCGACCACGAACAGGATCGGCCGCACCCAGTTTCCGGGCGTTCGCTCCGGGCGGCCGCGGCGTGGTCGGAGACGGCGCGGAGGCGGGGGCCCGTCCCCGCCGTCATCGTCGTCGGGGATCTGCTCCTCGGGCGGGCCGACCGGGGGACGCGGCGGCAGAGGACGGCCCTCGCGGGCGTAGTCCTGCTCCATCTGGCGCCGCTGCATCTCTTCGAGCAGCTTGTCGAACCACGAGGACATCGGTCCGCGCATCCTACGGCGGATCGGTCACTCCCACTCGATGGTGGCCGGGGGCTTGGAGCTGATGTCGTATACGACCCGGTTCACGCCGGGCACCTCGTTCACGATCCGGGAGCTGATCCGGGCCAGCACGTCGTACGGCAGCCGCGCCCAGTCGGCGGTCATGCCGTCGTCGGAGGTCACCGCCCGAACGGCGACCACGTTCGCGTAGGTGCGGCCGTCGCCCATCACGCCCACCGTGTCGATGGGGGTCAGGATCGCGAAGCTCTGCCACAGCTCACCGTACAGCCCGGCGGCCTTCACCTCGTCCAGCACGATCCAGTCGGCGTCGCGCAGCGTCGCGAGCCGCGACGCGGTGACTTCGCCGATGACCCGGATCGCAAGCCCTGGCCCGGGGAATGGCTGGCGCTGGATCATGGCCTCCGGCAGGCCCAGCTCGGCGCCGACTCGTCGGACCTCGTCCTTGAACAGGTAGCGCAGGGGTTCGATCAGCCGGAAGCGGAGGTCGGCCGGGAGCCCGCCCACGTTGTGGTGGGTCTTGATCTTGGCCGCGGCCTTGGATTCGACGGTCTTGGACTCGATGACGTCGGGATAGAGGGTGCCCTGGACCAGGAAGTCGATCGGGCCCATGGACGCGGCCTCCTCCTCGAAGACGCGGATGAACTCGTCGCCGATGATCCGCCGCTTCTCCTCGGGGTCGGTCACGCCGCGCAGCCGGGCGAGGAAGCGCTCGCGGGCGTCCACCATCCGCAGCGGCATGCCCAGGCTCTGCGCGAAGGTCGCCTCCAGGAGCTCGGACTCGCGCTTGCGCATGAGCCCGGTGTCCACGTAGATGCAGGTCAGCTGGTCGCCGACCGCGCGGTGGACGAGGGTTGCCGCCACCGCGCTGTCCACTCCGCCCGACAGCGCGCAGATGACTTTCCCATCGCCGACCTCGGCCCGAATGGTGGCGACCGTCGAGCCGATGAACGAGCCCGCGGTCCAGTCGCCGCGCGCACCGGCGATGTGGAGCGCAAAGTTGGCCAGGATCTCCCGCCCGTTCGGGGTATGGACCACCTCGGGGTGGAACTGGAGCCCCATCAGGCCGTGGTCGTTGGCCATGGCCGCGTATGGCGTGGACTCGCTGGCCGCGATGCCGCGGAACCCGGGAGGAGGCTCCAGGATGGAGTCGCCGTGGCTCATCCAGACCGGGGCGGTCGCCGGCAGGCCGGCCAGCAGCGGCTCGTCAACCGCGGCACGGATGGTGGCCGGGCCGTACTCGCGTCGCTCGGCGGGCGCCACCTTGCCCCCGAGCTGCTGGGCCATGAGCTGGACGCCGTAGCAGATGCCCAGCACCGGGAACCTCCCTTCCCACAGCCGCGGATCGGCCTGCGGCGCATCGGCGTCATAGACCGATGCCGGCCCACCGGAGAGGATGATGCCCACCGGCCGGCGCCGCTCGATCTCGTCCCACGGCGTGTCGTGGGGAAGCAGGACCGAGTACACGTTGAGCTCGCGGATTCGGCGGGCGATGAGCTGGGCGTACTGTCCGCCGAAGTCGAGGACGATGATCGTCTGCGGATCCAGCGGCTGGTCGGCAGCCCGCTCGATCGGTCCCTTCAGCGCCTGCTCGAGGTAGGTCTCGACTTCGAGATCGTCCGGCGCCAGGACGCGGTGCCCGGCATTTGCCGGCTCGCCGTGGACGGTGCGACCTCGCGTCTCCATCGGTCGCAGTCTAGTCGTGGCCTGCTAGGCTCGATCCCGAATGGCTGACGACCACGAGTTCCACGCCGAGATTCGCGACGTGGGCGCGCAGCAGACCGTCTGCGCGCGGATCACCGCGCCGAGCGACGAGCTACAGGACGTTTTTCGCCGGCTGCCGGTCGCCGTGTTCGAGCGGATTCGCGCGACCGGCGCCGAACCCGCCGGGCCGCTGTTCGCGCGGTATCACGCATTCGGCACGGAGCAGGTCGACGTGGAGATCGGGTTCCCCGTCACGGAGCCGCTGTCCGACCTGTCGCCGGTGCCGGAGATCGACGCGGGCGAGATCGGCTCGAGCATGCTGCCCGCCGGCCGCGTGGCGTACACGATTCATCGAGGTCCGTACGACGGCCTATCGGACAGCTATGACCGGCTCCACGAGTGGATCCATGCTGCGGGCCTGTCCGAGGGCAGCGGGCCATGGGAGTCGTACGTTGATGACCCCGGCGACATGAGCGACATGGCCAACGTTCGGACGGAGATCATCTGGCCCATCGGCTGAATGCTCAGCCCGGCTCGCCACGTCCGTCGTACTCCGCATCCGTCACCGCCTCCCCGTCCCATACCGTCCCGCCCTCGCCGGTGATCGAGACGTGGGTCATCGACGATTCGGGGTCGGCCCCATGCCAATGCTGGACGCCGGACGAAATCCATACCGCGTCGCCGGCCGCGATCGCGGTCAGCTCGCCGTCGACCACCCGCGTCCGACCCCGGCCCTCGGTCACGATCAGGACCTGCCCATCGGGATGCGAGTGCCAGTGCGTGCGCGCTCCCGGCGAAAAGCGGACCTCGGCCGAATTCATCGTTCCCGGACCGTCCGCGGCAAAGTTCGTCCCCATCCACACCTCGCCGCTGAACGTCTCGGTCCCCGCCCGCTCGAAGCGTCGGTCGACGGCTCGGATGACCCTCACCGGTCTCCGTGGCTCGCCAGCTGGTGGGCCTTGCCCTCGGTGGCGATGGCGGGTGCGAACACCATCTCCACCCGGTGCATGTCGACGATCGTCCGTGCCCCGAGCGCGCCCATCGACTGGCGCAGGGCCCCGACCAGGTTCTGCGTCCCGTGGGTGGTGGCCGCCGGACCGAACAGGATCTGCTCCAGGGGAAAGCGCTCACCAAGCGTGATCCGGGTCCCGCGCGGGAGCGTGGGAGAAGGCGCCGCCATCCCCCAGTTCACGCCCTGGCCGGGCGCCTCGAGGGCGGCCGCGAACGGCGATCCGAGCATCACCGCGTCCGCGCCGGAGGCAATGGCCTTCGCAATGTCACCGCCGGTCTTCATCCCGCC
>DASYGU010000011.1:0-3030 GCA_035999355.1 Candidatus Limnocylindria bacterium
CCTTCGCGTTCCCTCGGACTGCCCAGATGGCCAGCCCGCCACAACACCGAAGCTCCGGCCCAGCCGTTCCCGACGACCGGGCCATCCGCGAAGGAACGCCGCCCATGCAGGACATCCGACCTCGACGCCTGCTCAACGCCGTATTGGCGGGTACCCTCGTGGCCGTCGCGGTGGCGACGTATGCGGCTGCGGACGATGCACCCCTCGGGACCACCCTCGGCCGACCGGACAGCCTCCTTCCCGCGCCCGCATCGGCACCACCCGGTATCGCGATGGATGGTTCGCCGTCACACGCTCCGTCGCGAGGCAGCGCTTCGGTTCGCACGCCAATCGGGCCATGGCTGGGCGAATCAACCACGTCTTCCGCCCCGGAGCCCACCTCCCACGATTGGCCGACTCGAGCCGATATCGGCACCGCCGACGAGTCGGCGGCCCCGACCGAACCGGTAACGCCGACCTCGGAACCCCCGATCGATGTCCCATTCCAGCCGCAGCCACCGCCCCCGACCGCGATGAGCGCGAGCTGCGCCGCGGTTCCGGGCGAGCCGGCCGGCTGGACACGCCGGGTGACGTCGACCTTCGACGAGACCACCGCCCTTGGGGCGTGGCCAGGGCCTGCTGCTGCCCGCGACTGGTTCGCGCGCCAGGCCGGCGCAAGCGACTCGAGTGGCCGCGGAACGTACGACGCGGGCCGAACCGTGACCGAGCACGACGGCGTCGTGGACGTCTTCATCCACTCCGAGGGCGACACTCGGTACGTGGCCGCGCTGGTGGCGGTCATCGGCGATACCGTCGGTCAGCGGATCACGATCTGCATGCGGGCCGACCGCATCCCTGGATACAAGCTGGCGTTTCTCCTGTGGCCCAGCCAGGGGGATGGCAACGACCGGGGGGAAATTGACTTCCCGGAAGGAAAGTTCGAGATCGGCGCCACTGCCCACGCGTTCATGCACTACGACGGTGCCGCGGCCCAGGACGGATGGGATACCGGCGTCTCGACGGCCGATTGGCACGTGTACACGATCGAGTGGAACCCGGGCAGTGCGGCGAGCCAGTCGGACGACGTCTGTGCGTTCTACCTGGACGGCCAGCTCGTCGGGCGATCAACGGGTGCGCCCGTACCCGACGTACCGATGCATTACGTCATGCAGATGGAGACCTTCCTCGCCGGGCAGGCCCTGCCCGCGCCAGCCTCCGGCCACGTCCTGATCGACTGGATCACGATCGCCACCCCGGGCTAGCCGGATTGCGCGGTTGCGTCGGCGACCGGGACCTCGTGGTGGAGACGGCAGCGGGCCTCGTACTTCTCGTCGCCCATCCCGCCGACCATGATCAGGGGTGAGTCGGCCGGTGCCGGCAGACCATCGATCAACCGCTGCGTGCGGGTCGCGGGCTCGCCGCAGACCATGCAGATGGCCGTCAGCTTGGTGACCTGGTCGGCCAGCGCCATGAGCATGGGCATCGGTCCGAAGGGGTCACCGCGGTAGTCCTGGTCCAACCCGGTGACGAGCACCTGCTTGCCGGCCTCCGCCAGTCGTTCGACGACGGCGGGCAGATCGGCATCCCAGAACTGCCCCTCCTCGATGGCCACGATGTCGGCATTCCCGACCATCGCCTCGATGTCCGCCGATCCCTCCACGGACACGGCCCGATGCTGCGCCCCAGAACGCGACACGACCGCCTCTTCGGCGGTCCTGGTGTCGACCCGCGGCTTGATGAGCACCACCTGCCGCCCGGCAATTGCGAAGCGGCGGAGCAGGCGGAGCATCTCGTCGGTCTTGCCGCAGAACATGCACCCGCAGATGACGTGGACCCAGCCCGATGTGTAGAACATCACGGTCTGCCTGCCCCCGGCTCAGTCGCCGACGACGGCAAGTCCCTCTTCGGGCAGCCCCAGGTGCGCGGCCAGCGCGGTCTTCATCACGTCGGCCGGTGGCTCCTCCCCGGTCCACAGCTGGAACGCCGCTGCCTGGGCGACGAGGAACGACCCCTGTCCGTTGGCGACCGTCCCTCCACGGGCGGCGGCCTCGCGCATGAGCGGCGTCTCGGCCCGGTTCAGGACGAGGTCGAGGACGAACAGGTCGTGGGCCAGCAGATCCGCCGGGACCGGCGATTCCTCGGTCTCGGCACCAATGCCCGACGCGTTGACCAGCAGGGGCGCCTTGGACAGCTCGGCCTCGATGATCGTCTCGTGCCAGGGCAGGGCGCGCAGGTCTGTCTGTCGTGCGGCCCGGTCGAAATGTGCGACCACCGCCTCGGCCCGATGGAGGTGGCGGTTGAACACCGCGATCCGGCCGAGACCGGCTTCCAGCAGGACCGATACGACCGCGCGGGCACCCCCGCCGGCACCCAGCACGACGGCCTGGTTCGGCCATCGTGACGCGCTCTCGGGCAGGATGGACTCCAGCCCGGCGCGGACGCCGGCGGCATCGGTGTTGTAGCCATGGAGCCGGCCGTCGCGGTTGACCACCGCGTTCACCGCGCCGCTGGCGCGGGCCTCATCGGCCAGCAGACCGATGAGCGACGCGGCCTTTTCCTTATGCGGTGAGCCGATCATGGCGCCCATAACGTCCGGCTGAACCAGCTCGCCGAGGGCGTCGCTCAGCTGGTGGGCGCGACGTTCCCAGCGCTCAATCTCGACGTCCCGACCGGCAGCCGCCAGCGCCGCCCGCTGGACCGCTTCGGCGGGTCCTGGGGCGACGGGGGAGCCGATGATGAGTAAGCGCGTCACGGGTCGGGTTCTCGTTCAAAAGCAGTGTCCGGGAGCCGTCAGCAGGGCACGTCGGGCCAACCGGGAAGGGCCGGTTCCAGAGGGGCAGATGCTATCATCGGCGCCGCTTCCGGAGAGGTCGCATAGTGGCCTAGTGCGGCGGTTTGCTAAACCGTTGAAGGGGATTTCCTCTTCCGAGGGTTCGAATCCCTCCCTCTCCGCCAGATCGTCTCGGGTGCCCGTAGCTCAGCGGATAGAGCGTTAGGTTGCGGACCTAAAGGTCGGAGGTTCGAGTCCTCTCGGGCACGCCACTCCTGTCG
>DASYGU010000013.1:0-1914 GCA_035999355.1 Candidatus Limnocylindria bacterium
CCGGCGCATGCCCGAGCCCTCGAGCTGGAAGATGCCGGTCGTCTCCCCCGTCGACAACAGCTCGAATGTCTTCGTGTCGTCCAGCGGCAGGTTGTCGACGTCGATCGCGACCCCGCGGTGACGACCGATGAGCTCGACCGCATCGGCCAGGATGGTGAGGTTGATGAGGCCCAGGAAGTCGAACTTCAGGAGACCCAGCGCCTCGCAGGCGTGCATCTCGAACTGGGTCATCGTGGTCTCGCCGTCGGTCGCACGCTGGAGCGGCATGATGTCGGTCAGCGGCTCGCGGCTGATCACGATCCCCGCCGCGTGAGTCGACGCGTGGCGGGCGATCCCCTCCAGCTGCTTGGCGGCCCCGATGAGCTTGTCGATCCGGTCGTCGGCCGCCATCTGCTCGCGGAGCTGGGGGCTGGTCTCGATCGCCCGCTCCAGGCTGATGTTCAGCTCGTTGGGGATCGCCTTCGCCACCCGGTCCGCCTCGGCGTAGGTCAGGCCCATCGCCCGTCCGGTGTCGCGGATGGCCGCCTTCGCTCCCAGCGTGCCGAAGGTGATGATCTGGGCCACTCGATCGGCGCCGTACTTGCGGGTGACGTAGTCGATGACCTCGCCCCGCCGGCTGTCCTGGAAGTCGATGTCGATGTCCGGCATCGTCACCCGGTCGGGGTTCAGGAACCGCTCGAACGGGAGGCCGTAGGCCAGCGGGTCCACCGGCGTGATCCCGAGGGAGTAGGTGACGATGCTCCCCGGCGCCGATCCCCGGCAGGTCGTGAAGATTCCCTGCTCGCGGGCGAAGCGCGTGAAGTCGGCCACGATCAGGAAGTAGGCCGAATACCCCATCCGGTCGATGATCCCGAGCTCGTACTCGAGCCTCGCCTTGATGTCGGGCGTGACGTCGCCGTAGCGCTCGGCCAGCCCGCGCTCGCACTCGCGGCGCAGCCAGCTGGCGGCCGTGTCGCCCTCGGGAACCGGGAAGTCCGGCAGCCGGAGGCGGTCGAACTCGAGCGTGAGGTCAACCATCTCGGCCACGCGCAGGGTGTTGTCCATGGCCTCGGGGAGCTCGCCGTTGAACAGGCGGCGCATCTCGTCGGCCGCCTTGACCGCGAACTCGGTGGTCTCGAACTTCAGGCGGTTGGGCGTCGCCACGTTGGAGCCGGTCTGGATGCAGAGCAGGAGGTCGTGCGCTTCCGCCTGCTCGGGCAGGGTGTAGTGGGTGTCGTTCGTCGCGAGCAGGGGCAGGTTCAGGTCCCGGGCAAGGTCCACGAGCTTGGGGTGGAGCGCCCGCTGCTCGGGCAGGCCGTGATCCTGGACCTCCACGAAGAAGTTGCCGTCGCCCAGGATGGACCGGTAGTCGTCGGCCGCCTGCCGGGCGCCGCGCTCGTCCCCCTCCGCCAGCTTCTTCAGGACCTCCCCGCCGAGGCAGGCGGAGGTGCCGATCAGCCCATCGGCGTGCTCGGCCAGCAGCGCCTTGTCGATCCGGGGCTTGTAGTAGTAGCCGTCCAGGTGCGCCTTGGTGATGAGCGCGAGCAAGTTGCGGTAGCCGGTCGCGTTGCGCGCGAGGAGGATGAGGTGGCTCGGGTTGGCGTCGAGCCGGGGATCCTTCTCGGTATGGCCGCGCGGAGCGACGTAGGTCTCGACCCCGATGATCGGCTTCACGCCCGCGTTGGTCGCGGCCTGGTGGAAAGCGACAGCCCCGTAGAGGGCCCCGTGATCGGTCAGGCCCACCGCCGGCATGCCCAGCTCCGCGGCCCGATTGGTGAGATCCGACAGCCGGGACATCCCGTCCAGCAGGCTGAACTCCGAGTGCACGTGGAGGTGCACGAACGAGTCGCCAGTTCCCGCGGGTGGCATCCTACCGATACTAGTCGGCCCCGCCGCCCGTGGTTCGGGGATGCCGCGCCGGTCAGGTCACACCAG
>DASYGU010000025.1:0-4381 GCA_035999355.1 Candidatus Limnocylindria bacterium
GGGCTGCAGCAGTTCGCGAACCGGACGAGGAGGTCCCCCACGCCCTTGACCCGGACCCCGGCTGTGCTCGGCGCAGCCGGCGGCGCAACTTCCGGCAGGGAGATGGCAACGTCGTCGTGGATCCCGAGCCGGCTGACGACCGACGCCGGGCTGACCGCCCCGTAGCCGACCGCGGCATAGAAGTCGTCCAGCTCGCGGAAATGGAGCTGGGTCGCGATCTCGGTCAGCCGGGCGGCATCGATCGTGGCCAATGTCTCGTGGGCCAGACGGCGGAGCTCCCGGTCGAGCAGCTCGCGTCCCTGGGCGATGTTCTCGTCGCGCTGCTGGCGCTTGAACCAGGCCCGGATCTTCTCGCGCGCCTGGTTGGTCTGGACGATCGCCAGCCAGTCGCGTGACGGTCCGTGCGAGGCCTTGGTGGTCACGATTTCGACGATGTCCCCGTTGCGCAGCCGGTAGTCGAGCGGGACGAGCCGATTGTTGACCTTGGCGCCGATCGTGCGATGCCCGACATCGGTGTGGATCCGATACGCGAAGTCGAGCGGAGTCGCGCCGGCGGGCAGGTCCTTCACGTCGCCCTTGGGCGTGAACACGAACACCTGATCCTGGAAGACGTCGAGCTTGAGGCCCTCCACGAACTCGGTCGCGTCGGACACCTCGCGCTGCCACTCCATGAGCTGGCGGACCCAGGCCAGCTTCTCGTCGTAGCGGCGGTCGGCGCGGCTGCCTTCCTTGTAGCGCCAGTGGGCGGCGATCCCGGCCTCGGCCACCTCGTGCATGAGCCCGGTCCGGATCTGGACCTCGAGTGGCTTCGCGTCGGGGCCGATCACCGCGGTGTGGAGCGACTGGTACAGGTTGGCCTTGGGCATCGCGATGTAGTCGTCGAACTGGCCCGGGATCGGTCGCCAGATGGCGTGCACGACCCCCAGCGCGCCGTAGCAGTCCTTCACGTCCTCGACGAGGACGCGGATGGCGTGGAGGTCGTAGATCTCGTGGAACTCGGCCCCCTTGCGCTCCATCTTCTTGACGATGCTGTAGATGTGCTTGGGTCGACCGCTGATATCGGCCTCAATGCCGACCGCCGCGAGCTCCTTGCGGAGAATCGTGATCGAGCGGTTGATGAACGTCTCCCGGGCCTTCCGGCTGTCGGCCAGCAGGCCACCGAGGCGGGCATAGGTGTCCGGGTCGAGGACCTTGAAGGCGAGGTCCTCGAGCTCCCACTTGATCTGCCACATGCCCAGCCGATGCGCGAGCGGGGCGTAGATCTCCATCGTCTGCCGCGCGATCCGCTCCTGCTTCTCGGGCGCGAGGTACTGGAGGGTCCGCATGTTGTGGAGCCGATCGGCCAGCTTGATGATCACGACCCGCGCGTCCTCGGCCATGGCCATGAACATCTTTCGGATGTTCTCGGCCTGCTGCTCCTCGGTCGATCGGGCACTGCTGAACTTGGACAGCTTGGTGACCCCGTCGACGAGGCGCGATACCTCCCGGCCGAACCGCTTCTCGATGTCGGCCAGCGGGTAGCCGGTGTCCTCCGGCACATCGTGGAGCAGGCCCGCCGCCAGGGTCTCGGCGTCCATCTGGAGCGTGGCCAGCTCGAAGGCGACCGCGGTCGGGTGGGTGATGTACGGCTCGCCGGAGGCGCGCAGCTGGCCCTCGTGCGCCGCGGTGGCCACCTCGTGGGCGCGTTCGATGAGGGCGACGTTGATGGTCGGCCGATGGCGCCGCGCCTCGGCGATGAGGTCGGCCAGCTCCGGGCCTGGCATGCTCGACGGCTCGCCGGTCCGCGTGATGCGCTGGACGACGGCGGCCGGCGCGGCGCGGAGGCGTGTCAGATCCATGGTCGTTTCGATCGTAGCACGGGCTCCTGAGCCTGCCCCGCGCGGCGCTAGTCGACCGTGGGCGTGGCCGATCGGCGGCCGATGCTCTCGAGACGGCGGCGCGCCCCGTGCCCGGCCAGGGCGAGGGCCAGGATCGCGTTGCCGGTCCGGTGGAGCGGGAGATCGCGGGCGCCGACCCACGTGACCTCGGTCCCGCCGAAGCCCTCCTTGAAGCGACGGATGCCACCGGTCGCCAGGCCCCACAGGTCGTAGGTACGCAGCCCCTCGGCCTGCATCGCTCGGATCGCCTCCCATTTCAGGAGGTAGTTGGCCCGAGAAGCGGCGCCCGCCTCGGTCATCCCACCGTAGACCTCGGCCACGCGATCGCCACAGACCAGGTGGAACAGGGTCGCCACCCGCTCTCCGTCGCGGACGGCGAAGGACAGGCGCGCCCGACCGTCGACCGAGAAGGTGTCCCAAACCCGACGGTAGTAGGCGGGCACGCGGAGCGCGAACCCGGCCCGATCGCCCGTGTGGCGGTAGATCCGGTCGAACTCGGCCAACGCCGCCGCGGTGGCCGAGTCGTTGGCATCTGGGTCGAGTCGCTGGACGGTGACCCCTTCTCGGCCGGCCTTCGACACGTACTGCCGGTGTTTGCGGCCGAGCGCGGACCACAGCGCGTCCTCGGGCGTGGTGAGGTCGATCAGCATGGTCGTTGGCGGCTGGACCTTGGGCGCGGCCTGCCACGGCGGTTGGAGGAGCGAGGCGCCGAACGGATCATGGTCGGTGGTCTCGGGATCGGCACGGACCCGCCCGATCCGCTCGTCCTCGGCCAGGGACCAGAGCGCGGCGACGAGTGCCTCTCGGACGAGCGGGTCATCGAGCGTGCCGATCGGCCCGCGCGGCGCGTAGGCCAGCGACCAGCCGCTCAGTGGCACTCGGCGGAGCAGGAGCTGGACGCCGGCTCGGGGCCGATCGCGGTCCGAGCCGACGGCGATCCGAATCGGCCGCCATCCCGCCTCGAGACGGAGGTCCCCCCACGCCCATAGTTGGGGGAAGGCGCGGTGCTCGGCGGTCGTCACGAAGGCGTCCCACGTGGCGGCATCGGTCACCGGCCAGGCCGCCAGGGCCTGCCGGTCAGCCGGCGGCCGGTTCATCGGTCTGGAATCCGATGGCGCGCAGCTCTTGGCGGGCGACCTCGCGCTCGTCCCACCATCGGCGGTCGTCGCCGTAGATGATGCTCGGCTCGTGGCCCTTGCCGGCCAGGAGGACCATGTCCCCGGCCTCGGCCAGCCGCAGCGCGTGGGCAATCGCCGCCCGCCGATCGTCGATGATCCACATCGTCTCGCGGTCCTGGGCGCCCGCCGTCCGTGCGCCCACGGCGATCTCCTCGTTCACGTCCCACGGCGCCTCTCCGCGTGGATCCTCGTCGGTGATGACCACCAGGTCGGCCAGCTCGGCCGCGACCCGGCCCATCGGCGCGCGCTTCGTGCGGTCGCGATCCCCCGCCGACCCGAAGACCGCGATCAGCCGCCCCGCGGTGAGCGGCCGGAGCTCGCGCAGCACCTTGGCCAGCGAATCCGCGGTATGGGCGTAGTCCACGATCACGCCGAACGGCTGGCCGAGGTCGATGCGCTCCATGCGACCGGGCACTCCGCTGACCGAAGCGAGCGCCTCGGCGGCCATCGCCGGATCCAGGCCCTCGGCCTCGGCCACCGCCAGCGCGGCCAACGCGTTGCCCACGTTGAATCGGGCGGGGAGGCGCAGCGTCACGGGGCCTTCCCATCGCGGTCCCGAGACGTGAAAGCGGGAGCCGTGGGGTCCGAGATCGATCTCGGACGCCCGGACGTCGGCCTCGGACTCGATCCCGAAGCTGATCACCGAGCCTGCTGCCTTACCGCGAAGGAACGCGAAGTTTTCGTCATCGGCATTGAGCACGGCCACCGGAGACTCCTCGACCAGGATGGCCTTCGCCTCGCGGTAGGCCTCGAGCGTGCCGTGGAATTCGAGGTGCTCGCTGGTGATGGTGGTCACGACTCCGACCCGGAACCGGCAGTTGCGCACCCGCGACTGGGCGAGGCCATGGGAGGTGGCTTCGATCACGACCGAGTCATTGCCGGCCTCGACCATGGTCGCAAGCAGCGCCTGGAGCTCGAGCGCTTCGGGCGTCGTCGTCCGGCTGGTCGATGCGGTCTGGGTGTCGCCGATCCGGGTGTCAATGGTCCCGACCATGCCGGGCCGCCGACCGGCTGCCAACAGGACGTCGAGCAGGAGGAACGCGGTCGTCGACTTGCCGTCGGTGCCGGTGATGCCCAGCACCCGGAGCTGCTCGGATGGCCGCCCGAACCAGGCGTCCGCCGCGTCGGCCACCGCGTGGCGGGCGTCGGCAACCAGGATCTGGGGCACGACCAGGCCGGGTGTCTCGCGTTCGGCAATGATCGCGACTGCCCCGTTGGCCACGGCTTCGGGGATGAACGTCCACCCGTCGTGGACCCGGCCGGGAATCGCGAAGAATGCCGTCCCGGGCGTCGCCTCGGCGCTCTGGGCAGTGAGCGCGGTGACCT
>DASYGU010000057.1:0-1994 GCA_035999355.1 Candidatus Limnocylindria bacterium
GGGCCAGCGACTGCATGACCACCGCCTCGAGCGGCGCGGGGATGGGCCGGACGCCGGTGGACAGCGGCGGGGGCGGCTCGTTCAGCCGCTTGAGCGCCACACCGGCCGCCGTTTCCCCTTCGAACGGACGGCGGCCGCTCAGCATCTCGTAGATGACGATGCCAAGGGCGTAGATGTCGGACGTCGGCCCGACCTCTTCGCCGGCGGCCTGCTCGGGGCTGAAGTAGTGGACCGAGCCGATCGTCGTGCCGGTCACGGTCATCGACGCCTCGGCCACCGCCCGCGCGATGCCGAAGTCGGTGACCAGGGTCCTACCGCCGGGCGTGATCAGGATGTTGCCGGGCTTGATGTCCCGATGGATCAGGCCCTGGCGGTGTGCGGCGTCGAGCGCATCGGCCACCGAGGCACCGATGGCCACCGCCTCGTCCACCTCGAGCGGTCCGCGCTCTTTGAGGACGGTGGCCAGGTCCTGGCCTTCGACCAGCTGCATGACGATGTACTGGTCGCCGCTCTCGGTATCGGTCCCGAAGTCATAGACCTGGACGATGTTCGGGTGGGAGAGCGATCCGGCCGCCCGGGCCTCGTTCTTGAAACGGGCCGCAAAGCCCGGGTCGGCGCCGAACTGGGGGCGGAGGATCTTCACCGCCACCTCGCGCTCGAGCTGCTCGTCCATCGCGCGCCAGACCGTGGCCATTCCGCCCTCGCCCTCGGGGCTGATGAGCCGATAGCGTCCCGCGATCATGCGGCCGTTGGGTTCGCTGGTCATGGCCCTCTAGTCTCGCAGGTCGAGGCCGCGAAGGTAGGCACGGAAGTCGTCCGCCAGGTCCGACTCGAGCGCCAGCGCGACGTTGGCCTCCAGCCAGCCGAGCCGGGTCCCGGCGTCGTGCCGGTAGCCGGTGAACTCGTAGCCGTAGACCGGCTGGTCGGCGATGAGCGCCCGGATCGCGTCGGTGAGCTGGATCTCGCCGCCCGCCCCGGTCTGGGTGTGTTCCAGCTTGTCGAACACCCGCGGGCTCAGGACGTAACGGCCCAACACGCCCAGGTCCGACGGCGCCTCGTCGGCCGGGGGCTTCTCGACGAGGTCGGCCAGCTCCCACAGCCGGCCCTCGCCACGGGTGGTCCTGACGATCCCGTAGCGGCTGGTGTCGGTGGGCGGGACCTTGGTGATCGCGATCACCGACCCCCGGTGCGCGGTGTGGGCCTCGATCAGCTGGGCCATGACCGGGGCACCGCCGGGGTTGACCATCACGTCGTCGGGCAGGAGCACGGCGAATGGCTCGTCGCCGACCAGCTCCTTGGCCATCAGCACCGCGTGGCCCAGGCCGAGCGGCTCCTTCTGGCGGACGTAGGCGATGGCGGCGATCTCCGACTGGCGTCGGACGGCCCGGAGGCGTTCGATGTCCCCGTGGTCCTCGAGCCAGCGCTCGAGGGCGGGGTGCGAGTCGAAATGCTCCTCGATGACGCTCGTGCCGGAGCCGACCACGATGATGATCTGCTCGATCCCCGAGGCCACGGCCTCCTCGACCGCGTACAGGATCACCGGCCGATCAACGAGGGGCAGGATCTCCTTGGGGATGGCCTTGGTCGCCGGCAGGAACCGGGTTCCATAGCCGGCGGCGGGAATGACCGCCTTTCGGACACGCGGAGTGATGCGAACTTCCTCCGAGATGGCTGTCAGTCGTGCGGGTCGGTCGGACCGGGCGGGTGGACGGACGCGCTCACGCGGCGGCCAGTATACCGATGGGTGGGCGACGGGCTGACGGCGCGCATCGGTACAATCCCGGTCCGATGGTTCGGAGTCTGTGGCGCACGCTCATGGGTCCCAGCCGGGATGCCCGGATGCGGTACATCAGCCGCCCGCTGCCCCGCGACCTGCCCGACGCCCAGGTGGTCGAGGCCCTCGATCGGGCACTGGCCGTGAACGATGATCCGTACTACCTGGTCGAGACGCTGCCGGCCGCCCTGCGCGAGGTCACCGGTCGGGACTTCGAGGT
>DASYGU010000059.1:0-2381 GCA_035999355.1 Candidatus Limnocylindria bacterium
GGGCCAGCGACTGCATGACCACCGCCTCGAGCGGCGCGGGGATGGGCCGGACGCCGGTGGACAGCGGCGGGGGCGGCTCGTTCAGCCGCTTGAGCGCCACACCGGCCGCCGTTTCCCCTTCGAACGGACGGCGGCCGCTCAACATCTCGTAGATGACGATGCCCAGGGCGTAGATGTCAGACGTGGGCCCGACCTCCTCGCCGGCGGCCTGCTCGGGGCTGAAGTAGTGGACCGAGCCGATCGTCGTGCCAGTGACCGTCATGGAGGCCTCGGCCACCGCCCGCGCGATGCCAAAGTCGGTGACGAGCGTCCGACCGCCGGGCGTGATCAGGATGTTGCCGGGCTTGATGTCTCGATGGATGAGGCCCTGGCGGTGGGCGGCCTCGAGCGCATCCGCCACCGAGGCTCCGATCGCGACCGCCTCGTCCACCTCGAGCGGTCCGCGTTCGCGGAGGACGGTGGCCAGGTCCTGGCCCTCGACCAGCTGCATGACGATGTACTGGTCGCCGCTCTCGTTGTCGGTCCCGAAGTCGTACACCTGGACCACGTTCGGGTGGGAAAGGGACCCGGCGGCGCGGGCCTCGTTCTTGAATCGGGCGGCAAAGCCCGGGTCGGCGCCGAACTGGGGGCGGAGGATCTTGACCGCCACCTCGCGCTCGAGCTGCTCGTCCATGGCCCGCCAGACGGTGGCCATCCCGCCCTCGCCCTCGGGGCTGATCAGCCGATAGCGTCCCGCGATCACGCGGCCGCCGGTTTCGCCGGTCATGGCCCGCTAGTCTCGCAGGTCGAGGCCACGGAGGTAGGCACGGAAGTCGTCCGCCAGGTCCGACTCCAGGGCCAGCGCGACGTTGGCCTCCAGCCAGCCGAGCCGGGTCCCGGCGTCGTGGCGGTAGCCGGTGAATTCGTAGCCGTAGACCGGCTGGTCGGCGATGAGCGCGCGGATCGCGTCGGTGAGCTGGATCTCGCCGCCGGCACCGGTCTGGGTGTGCTCCAGCTTGTCGAACACCCGCGGGCTCAGGACGTAGCGACCCAGCACGCCGAGGTCCGACGGCGCCTCGTCGACCGGCGGCTTCTCGACCAGGTCCGCCAGCTCCCACAGCCGTCCCTCGCCCCGGGTGGTCCGGACGATTCCATAGCGGCTGGTGTCGGCGTGCGGGACCTTGGTGATCGCGATCACCGACCCACGGTGGGCGGTATGCGCTTCGATCAGCTGGGCCATGACCGGGGCACCGCCGGGATTGACCATCACGTCGTCCGGGAGGAGCACCGCGAACGGCTCGTCGCCGACCAGCTCCTTGGCCATGAGGACCGCGTGTCCTAGGCCGAGCGGCTCCTTCTGGCGGACATAGGCGATGGCCGCGATCTCGGACTGGCGGCGGACCGCGCGGAGGAGCTCGATGTCGCCGCGGTCCTCGAGCCAGCGCTCCAGGGCGGGGTGCGAGTCGAAGTGCTCCTCGATGACGCTCGTGCCGGAGCCGACCACGATGATGATCTGCTCGATCCCCGACGCCACCGCCTCCTCGACCGCGTACAGGATCACCGGCCGATCAACGAGCGGCAGGATCTCCTTGGGGATGGCCTTGGTCGCCGGCAGAAAGCGGGTTCCATAGCCGGCAGCCGGGATGACCGCCTTTCGGACGCGCGGAGTGATGCGAACGTTCCTCCGAGGTGGGTGTCAGTCGTGCGGGTCGGTCGGACCGGGCGGGTGGACGGACGCGCTCACGCGGCGGCCAGTATACCGATGGGTGGGCGGCGAGCCCGCGGCGCGCATCGGTACAATCCCGGTCCGATGGTCCGCAGTCTGTGGCGCACGCTCATGGGTCCCAGCCGGGATGCCCGGATGGCATTCATCAGCCGCCCGCTGCCCCGCGACCTGCCCGACGCGCAGGTGGTCGAGGCCCTCGACCTGGCCATGGCCGTGAACCCCGATCCGTACTACCTGGTCGAGACCCTGCCCGCCGCCCTGCGCGAGGTCACCGGGCGGGACTTCGAGGTCCTGGACCGGTCCGTCCAGGACGTGACCGGCACGCATCTCCGCCGCGCGGTGATGATCCGCGACGGCGACGTGGGCCACTGGCCCGGCTACGACGCGATGCGCTACTCGCTGCTGGCCAGCCCGGAGGAGGCCGCCGCGGCGCGCGCGGCGCTGTCCGAGCCGGCGAGCCGGATGGACGGCTGGGCACCACCGGGCCCGGTGGCCGAAGGCGGCATGGACGGGGCAGACGAGCCGGTCGAGTCCTCGGCGGAGTCGGCGGAGTCGGCGGTCACGGGCGAGGCAGCCCCGCCCGCCGACGAGGCTGCGCCGGCGCCCGCGGAACCGCGGGCCTAGATCAGCCAATGGGCCGGCAGTCCCTTCCGCGCGACCAGTGGCTCGAGATCGG
>DASYGU010000060.1:0-5663 GCA_035999355.1 Candidatus Limnocylindria bacterium
ATCGTGTGGCCGTCCCGGATCTCGGCGACCGCGCGACGTGGCGAAACGGCTCGCATGGCCTGCCTCAGATCCTCATTCGGCCAGCGGTGGTTGCCAGCACTGAACTCACCTCGTCTATTGCGCGGTCCAACCGCCGTCGACGTAGACCTCCGAGCCGGTCATGTAGGACGCCGCGTCCGAGGCCAGGAACGCGATGACCTCGGCCACTTCCTCTGACCGACCCATGCGGCCCATCGGGGTGTTGTTGATGATCAGCTGCTCGATCTCGGTGCCCTTTACCTGGGCCACCATCGGGGTGTCGATGAATCCAGGGTGAACCGAGTTCACTCGAATCCCTTCCTTGGCGAAGCGAATCGCCGCGTTCTTGGTCATCAGTCGAACCGCACCCTTGCTGGCATGGTAGGCGATCGATCCCCCGAAGCCGCCGACCGCCCCGAAGATGGAGCTGAGGTTGATGATCGAGCCGCCTCCCACCTTCCGAAACTCTGCCACCGCGGCCCGCATCCCGAGCCACACGCCGCGCTGGTTGATGGCGGTGAGCTGATCCCAGCCTTCGACTGTTTCCTGCTCGACATCGGCCAACGTACCGATCCCGGCGTTGTTGACCAGGACGTCCAGCCGACCGTGGTCGGCGACCGTTTGCCCGATGACCGTGGCCCACGCCGATTCATCGGCGACGTCGAGATGGTGGTACGTGACCGCGCGACCCTTTGCGGTGAGCTCTGACGCGAGGGCCTCGCCCTCTTCGTCGAGAACGTCGGTGGCGACAACCGCCGCGCCGTGCTCGGCGAGGAGGCGTACCGTCGCCGCTCCAATCCCGTGGGCCGCGCCCGTGACCAGTGCGACCCGCCCATTCAGTGACGTGCTCATTTCATGTCTCCTCTTCAGGCGGGATGGGCCCGCGTTCACGGCGATCGTATGGGGCCCTGGGGAGTGGCCTAAGGGCCGGCCGGACCCTCTCGCTGTGCCTGATGGCCCTGTCGCCGTTCTTGCTGAGCGCAGACGATGACCGGTGAGCCGGCTTGAGTGAGCGAGGTCTCTCGCGGGCCCTCACAGGAAGGAGCCAAATCATGGACAAGATCCTCGTCGCATACGACGGAACCGAGCCTGCCGACCGTGCATTGGCCACGGCCATCGATCTGGCCAAGGCATTCGACGCCACCGTCGGCGTCGTCAGCGTGGTCCCGGTCCATCCGGGGCGGTCACCGATCGACCCTTGGGACGACCCGGCGGTGCACGCCGAGCAGCTGAAGCGGGCGGACATCATTCTCCGGGCAGCCGGGGTGGAGGCGACCCTCCACCAGCAAGGCGGCGACCCTGCGCGGGTGATCGAGCAGGAAGCCGAAGCTGGCGGCTACGACACGATCGTGATCGGAAGCCGGGGGCAGAACGCCGTCGAGCGCGTGCTCCAGGGCAGCGTGTCGGAGCATGTTGCGACGCACGCCACGGCAACCGTCGTGATCACGCGGTAAACCCCGAGCAGCAGTAGGGCGGGCCGGTCGCGGACTTCCGCGGTCGGCCGCTCCGTGGCGGTATCCCCCGATTGCTCAGGAGGAGGGCGGGCTCAGTACTCGACGGGTGCCCGCCTATCGGCAAGCACCCGGGCGATCTCGGTCCGGTACCGCGCGCCCGACGGATGTCGGGCCAGCCAGTACAGGAAGGGCTGATCGGTCTCCGCGATCTCTTCGATCGTCCTGCCGGCGTAATGGCCGAAGTCGATCACCTTCGGGTTGAAGGTGGAACTGGTCCATCCAGGACCGACGGGCGTGCTCTCGCCGGCGTCCTCGTCTTCCGGGCGGTACGGGTCCTGCAGGTAGGTCACGGTCCCCATCGTGGCCGAATGGTACCCCCAGTCGGCAAGGTCCGGATCAAACCTGATCAGGCGACTGGCCCGGAATCTGGTCCGGCGGCACGCGCTGGTGGAGACCCAGCGCGGCGTTGTTCCGCCATGAGACGACGCCGACCCAGACCATGAAAAGGGCCAGGGCCAGCAGAACGAACGGGATCCCGAAGCCCGGTGCCATGATGTCCACCAGGTCGGCGATGACCGGGGCAACGAGGACCGGGAAGAACGAGGCCACCGACAGGAGCGTGTTCAGGATGCCGAAAATCCGCCCGCGGACGTCGGGCGGCAGCTCCTCCTGGAGCGAGGTCTGGGCCGGGATCGCGATCAGGGCGTACGCGATGCCCGCGCCGAATGCGATGACAATGACAAGGGCGATGACCGACAGGAGAGGGCCCAGCAGGTCGGGCAGGTCCTCCTCGATCGGCGCCAGGGTCGGCCGGAGGATATCGGTGAGAGGCCCGACCAGGGCGATGGCCAGGAGCATGGCCGCGGTCAGCATCAGCCCGACGTCGATCAGCAGCCGCCGGGGGATGTACTGCCCGAACGAGTTGATGAACAGGATGCCCATCACGGCGCCCAGCCCAGCCGGGCCCATGATGAAGAAGATGTCCTCCGCGCTCAGGTTGAGCACCCCGGTGGCGTAGCCCGGCCCCAGGGCGCCGAGCACGCCGATGATCGACGCGCCGATGACCAGGTAGCGGAGCGACCACGAGATGCGCGGCGTGTTTTGGACGAAGGCAATCCCCTCGCGCAGCTCCTCGAGAACGTGGGTCATCGTCTTGCCCGCATCGAACGGCCGCGGCGTCTTCTCCGGCTTGACGCTGGGCAGCGGGATGATCGCCACCGCGGCCAGGGCGAACATGACCGAGACCGTGACGTAGACCGCGTTCGGGCCGAGGGTGGTCAGCAGCAAAGGACCGATCACCCCGAACCCGATCCCGAACGTCGCGTTCACGGTGAGGATGAAGATCGAGTTGGCGGCCATAAGATGGCGGCGCTCGACGAGGCGGGTGATCGCGATCAGCTCGGCCGGGCCGAAGAACGCGCTGATCGTCGAGATCGCGAAGTTCAGGACCAGGATCGCGAACACGTTCGCGCCGAGCGCGATGAACAGCGCACAGCCGAACGCCCGTCCGAGGTTGGACAGGATCATGATCCAGCGCGCATCGCTGCGCTCGACCAGCACGCCGGCCAGCGCGCTGAAGACCACGGCGGGGACGAGGAAGGTCAGGATCAGGAGCGCGTTGGCCGTGTTCGAGCCGGTCGCGCCGACCACCACCGCCATCAGCGCGGCAAGGACCATGTTGCTCGCCAGCTGGCTCAGGACCTGGGCCGACCACAGGAAGACGAAGTTCCGGTTGCGGAAGACACTGCCGGTGCCCGCCGGCAGGCCGGGCTCGACGTCGGTCAAATCGATGTGGGTCATGACACCGACTCCGGTCCGTGCTCCAGGTGTCCGGTGTAGCGCCGCTCGACGTCGAGCCGGTCGAGCAGGACGCGATGCCCACAACGGGCGCAGACGAGGCCGATGTCGGCCCCCAGCCGAACGACCGACCACTCGTGGCTCCCGCATGGATGCGGCTTGCGCAGCGTGATCCGATCCCCCAGCCGCAGCTCGACCGGGACCGCCATCAGACGGTGGCCTCGTTGGCTGTGACGCCCGTGAAGTTCCACCCGTCGATCCGGATGGCCGGAACGCGACTCGCGATGCCGGTGTACTCGGCCCCGACCAGCCGGGTTTCGGCCGCGATCGCGGAGATGCGCGAGAACGCGTCCGGGATGGACTGGGTGAAGCGGAGGTTGCGGACCGGCCCCGCCACCGCGCCGTCCTCGATAAGGAACGTCCCGTCGCGGGTCATCCCGGTCAGGATCCCCTTCTTGGGATGGACGATGTTCACATAGTGGAAGCGGGTGATTAGCAGCCCACGGTCGATTCCGTCCAGCAGGCGGTCTCGGGCCGTGTCGCCGGGCGCCATGAACAGATTCCAACACAGTGGACCGAACGTGTTCGGCGCCGGCAGCCCGTGGCCGGTGCGGGGTACGCCGGCCCGATAGGCGGTCGCGCCGTCGTGGACGGTCTCGCGGGCCACGCCGTCGGTGACGAGCGCGACCCGGCGCTTCGGCACACCCTCGAAGTCGATCGTCGACGGGATGCCTGTCGTGTCGAGCCCGTCGTCCCAGATCGTGACGTTCGGGCCAAACGCGGGCTGACCGAGCTCCACGCACGCGCGGCCCTCTTCGAGGGCGAGACCGGAGAACGCCATGAACGCGAGGTACTCGAGCACTTCGGCGACCGCATATTCGCCCAGCACGACCGGATATTCGCCGGGGCCGAGATCTCCGGGCTCCGCCGCGCGAGCCGTGCGATCGGCGGCTTCCGACCCGACGGCGTGGGGATCGATCGCGCGGAGATCGGTATCGATGGCCTGGGCGTAGCCCGTCTCCCCCGCCGGGCCGATCATGACCGTCACGAGCTTGGCCTGGGTCACGCCGTTCGAGCTGGCAAGACCGGTGGAGTTGGCCACGGTCATGCGCTGGGCCTCGATCGAGTACGCGCCGCTGACGGTCAGGTCGCGGGCCACGCCGGCATCGATGACCGCGCGGGCGCCTTCAGCGCGCTCCCGCGGATCAGCTTCCGCGGTGGCCTCCACCCAGCCGAGGTCGGAGTCCGATCCCGTCTCGTTGGCGAACGGCGGCGGGTCTGCTTCTGGCGTGGCATGGCGGGCGATCGCGGCGGCCCGGGCCACGACTTCCTCGATCCCGGCCGCATCGAGGCGATTCGTGACGGCGACCCCGGTTCGGGCGTCGCGCCGCACACGGACCCGCAGAGTTGCGTCGTGCTCGGCCAGGTTCTGATGAATCATCGAGCCGGCGAATCGGGTCAGGGCGAGGTCCCGCTCGGTGACGGTGGCCTCTCCCTCGCTGCCGGGCTCGATCCGGGCAAGTGCGGCCTCGGCCGTTTCGCGGCCTACCATCGGCCGACCCCGACCTGGACACCGCGGAAGCGGGCCGGTGCCGCGCCGTGGCCCACCGCCGCGGTCTGCATCGGCTCCCCCTTGCCGCAGTACGGTTCGCCCCACTGCTCCCACTCGTCCGGCCCGCAGATCGCGTCGCATGAGCCCCAGAACCGAGGCGTGATGCCGGTGTAGGTCGGGTTGCGGACGATGCCTGCTCGCTTCCCGTTCTTGATCAGCCACCCGATCTGGGTCCCGAACTGGAAGTTCAGCCGGCGCTCGTCGATCGACCACGAGCGATTGGTGCCGAGCAGGATCCCGTTGTCGGTGTCGGCGATGAGGTCCTCCAGCGACCCCGCGAGGCCGGGCCGCAGGCTCACGTTGGTCATCCGGATGATCGGCAGGTTCCGCCAGCTCGCCGACCGGCTACTGCCCATCGACTGGCGGCCGATCACCGGGGCCGTCTCTCGCGAGGTGAGGTAGCCGACGAATCGGCCGGCGCTGACCAGGGGCACGTTCTGGCCGCGCACCCCCTCGTCGTCCCAGCCGAACGTGCCGAGACCGCCGACGGCGGTGGCATCGGCGTCGATGTTGACCACCGGCGAGCCGTACTGGAATCGATCGAGGCGATCGGTGGTCAGGAAGCTCGTCCCGGCGAAGGAGGCTTCCATGCCGAGGACCCGATCCAGCTCGGTGGGGTGGCCGCATGATTCGTGGACCTGGATCGCGACCTGCGAGGCCTCGAGGATGACGTCCATCTCGCCCGACGGGCACTGCGGTGCGTCGAGCAGGGCGACGGCCTCCTCCGCGATGCGCTGCCCATGGGCCCCCAGGTCCATCTCCCGGATGGCCTCGAAACCGGC
>DASYGU010000138.1:0-3091 GCA_035999355.1 Candidatus Limnocylindria bacterium
CACCTGGTTCAGCCACTGCCCGTAGTCGCTCCGGCTGGCGCAGACGTAGATCCGATGGTTGGTCGCATAGTTGCGGTCGACCGCGATCCCCATCAGGCCTGCCTCCCCCTGGGCGCGGACGTAGGAGACGACGTTCGTGCGAAGCAGCGGCGCCCCCGGCTCGCCGCTCGCAAACACCTTCAGGTTGCCGCCCCGCTCGGTGACGAGCATCTTCCCGTCCGGCGTGAACGCCACGTCCCATGGGTACGACAGCCCGCTCTGGATGACCTCGGAGTTCAACGTCGGGCCGCCGGCAGCCGCCACGGCCGGGAACAGTCCGCCCAGGAACAGGACGGCCATGACCAAGCCGATGACCCGGCTCCGCGTGGTCCTCATCACCGGCACTCTAGCGGCCCGGAAGGATCTCGCACCCACGGAGAGGTACCGGCGGCGCTAGGCAAAACGGCTACCCCGTCGGCGGCGGGCTCGTGGGCGGCGGGCCAGCCGGAGGCGGCCCGGCGGGCGGCAGGCCATCGATCGGCGCCGTGTCGTCCATGCCGCTCAGGTCGTCCGGTGGCGGCTCGTTCCGGTTCGTGTACCACAGCACCACGGCCGCGGCTCCCGTCCCCAGCAAGCCCAGGATGATGATCCAGGGCAGGAGTCCGCCTCCCTCGTCATCAGGTGTCGCGCTCGGGCTGGGGGAAGGCTCGGCGGATCCCGACGCGCTGGCGCTCGGGGTGGCAGTCGGCGTCGCGGTTGGGCTCGCCGTGGCGGTGGGTGCCGGCGTGGCCGTCGGGGCGGCAGTCGCCGTGGGAGCCGCCGTTGCCGGGGGTGCCGGCGTCGCGGTTGGCGCGGCAGTCGGCGTTTCGTCCTCCGTCTCGGTCGGCTCAGCCGTGGCGGTCGGAGGCGGCGCGGGCGTCGCCGTTGGGGCCGGCGTCACGGCCGGTGTCGGGGCGACCGAAGGCGGCGTGCTGACCGCCGGCTCGGACGGTGTCAACGACGAGCCCGGGCAGTCGGTCCTCAGACCCTCGGCGACGCTCTGGAAGGCCCCGATGGCGTCGGATGCGAGCTGGACGAGGTCCAGCGCCGATGCCACAGCGCCCGCGTCCCCCGATTCGATGGCGTCCCGCAGGTTGCTCGACGCGGTGCCGGTCGCCTCGAGGGCCGCTTGGAACGAGACCCGGACCACGGGGCCGACCTCTTCGTCGGTGGCGGCATCGAGGGCTTCCTGGGCGGTGGCCTTCGTCGCGTCAAGCGAATCGAGCGCGGCCAGGGCGGCCGCGTTCTCGGGGGTTCCCGCCTGGGCGACGAGCGCCGGATCCAGCGCCGCGATCGTGTCGAGATCCTGCTGCAGCTCCTCGCTGTAGCCGATCAGCAGGCAGCCCGGGCCTTCAACCCCTCCGCATGCGACGCCAAGGACCATCAGCGCCACGATGGCAGTCAGGGCGGTGCGGTTCGGGAGTCGTCTCATGAAGGAGGAAGCGTAGCGAATGTCCGCTCGTGGCGCTCACATGCCGACGGAGGTGGCGGACGCCGCGAGCGCCACATCGGTATCGGTACCATCGCGGCATGCAGAACCGCCGACCGCGCATCGTGGTCACCGTCCAGTCGCCGGAGCACGCAGCCAACGAGGAAGTCGCCTGGCGGAAGAACGATCGCTACTTCGAGGCGGTGACGCGCCACGGGGGAGATGTCATCGTCCTGGACGAGGACAGTCCCGCCGCCGATCGCGTCAACGCATTCGCGTCGATGGACGGGCTCCTGCTGTCCGGTGGCGCAGATCTCGACCCGGCGCTGTACGGCGAGGAACGCCACCCGACCACGGTCGTGGAGCCCGGGCGTGACGCACTCGAACAGGCAGCCTTCGCCGCCGCCGAGGAGCGGGGCGTTCCGGTATTCGGTGTCTGTCGCGGGATGCAGGCGGTGAACGTGTTCCGTGGCGGCTCGCTGGTGCAGGACATCGAAGGTCATACGAGCCCGGCCTATCCCGCTCCGGAGGCCACGTCGCACGACCTCGAGATCGAGGCCGGCACGCGCCTGGCCGAGGTGCTCGGCGAGGGCCCGGCGACGGTCAACACCTACCACCACCAGGCGGTTCGACCGGACCAGGTGGGCCACGGCCTCCGGATCAGCGGCTACAGCCCGCATCACGACGGTGACCTGGTGGAAGCCCTGGAGGACGCGGACCCGGACCGCTGGCTCATGGCCGTCCAGAGCCACCCGGAGCGGACAGAGTTCACCTCGCCCGAGTTCGAGCGGCTGTGGGCTTCGTTCCTGGGAGCGGCCGGCGCGTTCGCGGCACGGTAACCGCCGACCGAGGGCTAGGCGCGAATCCGGGCGTTCGCGGGGTCGTGGAGCGGCTCGGCGCTGACGGTCGCCCCGATCCAGTCCCCAAAGACCTCGACCTCGCACCGCGTCCCTGGCTCGACCAGCGCCACGGGCAGGTAGCCGTAGGCGATGCTCGCCGCGACCGTGAACCCGTAGCCGCCACTCGTCACCCGACCGACGACAACGCCACCGACGCGGATCGGCTCGCTGCCCATGGCCACCGTCAGCGCCTCATCCAGGACCAGGCAGGACAGTCGCCGGTCTGGTGGCCTCTCGTCCGCCGCGCGCAGCGCGTCCTGGCCGATGAACCCCGGCTCCTTGTCCAGCCGCACGGCAAACCCGAGCCCGGCCTGGAACGGCGTGTCGTCAGGGGTGATGTCCGATGACCAGACCCGATACCCCTTCTCCAGCCTGAGGCTGTCGATCGCGCGGTAGCCACCGGCCACCATCCCATGCGGCTGCCCGGCTGCCCACAGCGCGTCCCACAGGGCGAGGCCGTCGTCCATCGCGCCGTACAGCTCCCACCCCAGCTCGCCGACGTACGTGACCCGGAGGGCAAGGACCGGCAATCCGGCCACCGTGATCGGTCGCGCGGTGAGGTATCGGAAGGCCGGGTCCGACAGGTCGTCCGCACAGACCGATGCCAGGATGTCGCGCGCCCGCGGGCCCCAGAGCCCAAGGCACGAGCGCTCGAAGGTCTGGTCGTTGACCCCCACCGACCCGTCGTCCGGCGCGTGGTCCCGGATCCAGCGCAGGTCATGGGTGCCGAGCGCCGTGCCGGTGA
>DASYGU010000178.1:0-9387 GCA_035999355.1 Candidatus Limnocylindria bacterium
GAGATCGGTACCGATGGCTCGCCGACCGAGATCAAGATGGTCCTGACCACGCCGTTCTGCCCGTGGGCCGGCGACCTCATCCAGACCGTGAAGCAGAAGACCGAGGACGTGGTCGGACCGCCCGTGAAGGTCACCCTGCTCGCCGACCGCTGGGAGCCCCCACCCGGCCTCTTCTAGGCCTCGTCGGCATTCCCACCGGCGCTAGCATCGCGCCGAAATGACGGTCCTCACCCGGAACGACCCCGCAATCGTCTGGTTGCTCGAGGGCGACCCTGCCATTCGATGGCAAGTGATGCGCGATCTTCTGGACGAACCGGTGGAGGTGTGGACAGCCGAGCAGCGCCGCACGGTCGAGATCGGCTGGGTCGCGCAGATCCTCGCCATCCGGGCGGCTGACGGCAGCTGGCCGAAGGGGCGCTGGACCGACGCCCCGTGGACGCCGCTGCTGCTGATGGCGCTCGGGTTGCCCGAGGAGCACCCGGCCCCCTGGGCTCAGCGGGACGGGTTGTTGGACCGCCTCATGCCGCCCGGTCGGCCCGTCGACCGCAAGGTGCTGCTCACGCGGATGGACCTGTGCCATCTGGGGTTCTGGCTTGGCCTTGGATCAACCTATCTCTCGGGCGACCCGCGCCTGGGTCCACTGGCCGAAACGGTCATCAGCGTCCAGCTCGCTGATGGCGGGTGGAACTGCCATATTCGGAATCGCCCTTCCACGACCCACAGCTCGTTCAACACCACGATGAACATCCTCGAGAACCTGCGGATCGCGTACGAGCATGGGGTGATCGACGACCGGGCTTTTCGCGAGGCCGAGGCTGGCGCGATCGAGTTCCTGCTCGCCCATCGACTCTACCGCTCGCACACCACCGGCGAGGTGGCCGACCATCGGTTCGTTCAGCTCACGTATCCGTGGCACTGGCATTACAACCTCATGCGTGGCTTGGACTATCTCCGCCTCACGCCTGCCCTGATCGAGGAGCGAGCGTCGGACGCCCTCGACCTGCTTCGTGATGCTCGCCGGCCCAACGGCCGCTGGCCGCTCCAGTCCCGGATCCCCGGCACGCTGCTGGTGGAAATGGAGAAGCCCGGCGGGGAGAGCCGGTGGAACACGCTGCGCGCCCTCCGGATTCTCCGAGCAGTGGAATAGCATCGGCCGGACATGAAGATCTATACCCGTAAGGGCGACACCGGTGACACTGGGCTCCTGTTCGGCGGCGCCCGGGTGGCCAAGGACAGCCCGCGGATCGAGGCTGCAGGGTCGGTGGACGAGGCAGTTGCCGCGCTCGGAATGGCGCGCGCGGCGCTGGGGGCGATCACCGACCGCAAGGAGGCGCGCCTGAGCGAGACGATCATCCGACTCCAGCGCGAGCTGTTCGTGGTCGGGGCCGAGATCGCGACCCACAAGGACAAGCGCGCCAAACTGACCGACGGGGTCAGCCGCGTGACCCCTGACATGGTCACCGCTCTCGAGGCCGTGATCGATGAATGGACCGCCCGCGATCCGATGCCCGCCGAGTTCATCATCCCTGGCGAGTCAGAGCCGGGGGCGGCCCTGGACCTGGCCCGCTCGATCACCCGTCGCGCCGAGCGCCGAGTGGTGGCCCTGGCCGAGGCCGGCGACCTCCCGGACTCCGAGGTCCTCCGCTACCTGAATCGCCTCGCCGACCTGATGTTCGTGATGGCGCGGGCCGCTGACGGGGGCTTCCGTCCGGTCCGAACCGGAGCGTAGAATCGGCTCCCCAACTCGATTCATCGTCTTCGCTGACGGACGAGTGACTGCGCGCCTGACCGGCTCTGGCGTGGCGCACTGACAAGGAGACCCACACGATGGGCTATGCCGTGACAAACCCCGCCACCGGCGAGACGGTCAAGACTTACGACACCATCACCGACGCCGAACTCGAGGCCGCGATTGCCGCAGCCGACGAGGCGCACCGCACCTGGTCGAAGTCGACCACGGTCGAGGTCCGCGCGGCCCTCATCCACCGCGTCAGCGCGCTCCATCGCGAGCGCCGCCAGGAGCTGGCGGAGCTCATCGTGCGCGAGATGGGCAAGCCGATCGGGCAGGCGCTGGCCGAGGTTGACTTCGCTGCGGACATTTATGAGTACTACGCCGATCACTCGCCCGACTTCCTGAAGGACGAGCCGATCGAGCTCCTTGCGGGCGATGGCTCCGCGGTCATCCGCCGCTCGTCGCTCGGGGTGCTGCTCGGCGTCATGCCGTGGAACTTCCCGTACTACCAGGTCGCCCGCTTCGCCGGTCCGAACCTGATCATCGGGAACACGATCCTGCTCAAGCACGCCGCACAGTGCCCCGAGTCCGCCGCCGCGATGGAGCAGGTGTTCCTCGACGCGGGCTTTCCGGCTGGCGCCTACGTGAACCTCTACGCCTCACACGACCAGCTCGAGCGGGTCATCGCCGACCCGCGCGTGCAGGGCGTCTCGCTCACCGGCTCGGAGCGCGCCGGCGCCGCGGTGGCCGAGATCGCCGGCCGCCACCTGAAGAAGGTCGTGCTCGAGCTCGGCGGCTCGGACCCGTTCATCCTGCTTTCAACCGACGACCTCGACGCCGCCGCCCAGAACGCGGTCGACGCCCGCCTCGACAACAGCGGTCAGTCCTGCAACGCGGCCAAGCGCTTCATCGTCGCCGACGAGCTGTACGAGCCTTTCCTCGAGAAGTTCACCGCGAAGATCGCCGCGATCGAGGCGACCGATCCGACGTCGGCCGAATCCGCGCTCGGTCCGCTGTCCTCGCTGAAGGCCGCTGAAGGCCTCGACGCGCAGGTCAAGCGCGCGATCGACCACGGCGCGACGCTCGTCCACGGCGGCTCCCGCGATGGCGCGTTCTTCCACACGACCGTGCTGACCGATATCACTCCCGAGAACCCCGCCTCCAGGGAGGAGTTCTTCGGCCCAGTCGCGCAGGTGTACCGCGCGAAGGACGAGGCGGACGCCGTGCGGATCGCGAACGACACCCCGTTCGGCCTGGGCTCCTACGTCTACACCACCGACCCGGAGCAGGCGCTCCGGGTGGCCGACGGCATCGAGGCCGGCATGGTGTTCGTGAACGTCGTACTCGCCGACGGCGCCGAGCTGCCGTTCGGCGGCATCAAGCGCTCGGGCTCTGGCCGCGAACTCGGCCGCTTTGGCGCCGACGAGTTCGTGAACAAGAAGATGATCCGCATCGGCTGATGCCCTAGCCGTGGCCAGCCTGACGCGATCGGTGACGATTGACCGACCAATCGAGGACGTCTTCGCGGTCGTGACCGATGTGACCAAGACCGGTCAGTGGTTCCCCGGCGACGTCGTCGAGACCTGGACCACGCCGCCGCCCCACGGCGTCGGCAGCGTCCGTCATGCCGTCGTTATGGTCATGGGCCGACGGTCAGAGAACGATGCGACAGTCATCGAGTTCGACCCACCCCACCACGGCGTGATGGCCGGGGAGCAGCAGGGCGTCAAGTGGACGGCGACCGTCGCCTGCGCCGAGGTTGAAGGCGGAACCCGGCTGGACATGTTCTTCGAGGCCAAGGCCGGCGGGGCGATGCGCCTATTCCTGGGTCCGTTCGCGACGTGGTATGGCAACTCCTGGACGACGGGGCTCGCCAATCTGAAACGGATGATGGAGTCGGGCGAGCTCTAACTCCCGCTCAGAGGCAGGGTGAAGCGGACGGTCGTGCCCTGCGCGGGTGCCGAGGTGGCGGTGATCGTGCCGCCATGGGCCTCAACCAGGTCGCGGGCGATGGACAGGCCCAGGCCGCTCCCCGGGGAGTCGGGCGAGCGATAGAAGCGGTCGAAGATCTGGCCGAGCTCCTCGGGCGTCATCCCGCTCCCGGTGTCGCGGACCGTGACTTCGACCACCTCGCCGGTCACGCGCGCCGCGAGGTCCACGCTGCCACCCGAAGGCGTGTGGCGGAGCGCGTTGGCCAACAGGTTGGCGACCACCTCGCGGAGCCGAGCCGGGTCCACGTCCATCACCGGCACCGCCTCGGCGACCGAGACGATCAACTGAACGCCGCCCTGCTGCGCCTTGCTCCGGTAGCCGGCCGCGACATCGGTGAACAGCGCATCGAGGTCAGTCGGCTCTCGGTGAAGGACCAGCCGATGGGCCTCGGCAAGAGAGAGCGTGCGCAGGTCCTCGATCAGCCGCTCCATGACCCGGGTCGCCTCGAGGATGGGCTCGAGATGCTCCGCGTCGGCGGGGTAGACCCCGTCGAGCACCGCCTCGACGTTGCCCTGGATGACGGCGAGCGGGGTGCGCAGCTCATGCGACACGTCGGCGAGGGTCGACTGTCGCTGCTGCTCGATCTCCTCCAGCCGCGCGCTCATCGTGTTGAAGGCACGCGCGAGGGAGCGCACCTCGCGCGGTCCGTCTTCCGCGACACGGGCGCTGAAGTCACCTGCTTCCACCCGGCCCGAGGCTTCGACCAGATCGGCGACCGGGACGGCCACGCGCCGGAAGGCACGACTGCCGATGCCGAGGGCGACCAGGACCACGAAGGCGAGCAGAACGATCGCGGCGACCGGCGAGCCTCCCATGGCCCCGCCGATCAACCAGTCGAGCAGCGCGACGAACCCGAAGATGAGGACGATGAGGACGACGAGGAAGCAGCCGAAGCGCCAGATCATGCCGCCCCGAGCGTGCTGCCAGGCTTCCGTCCGCTCGGCGTCCGCCGGCGGCCACGCCTCGCCCTCGGGCCACCACGGCGGTCGCTGCCGGCCGTAGGGGTGGTGCCGGTGCCGACGCCGGTGCGCCGGATCAGACATCGGCCAGCCGGTATCCAACCCCGTACACCGTGAGCAGGTAGCGCGGCCTCCGGGGATCGGGCTCGAGCTTGCGGCGGATGTTCTTGATGTGCGCGTCGATCGCCCGCTCGTACGACGCGAAGGCCACCCCGTGGATGGCGTCCAGGAGCTGGGACCGGGTGAACACGCGGCCCGGCTGGCGGGCGAGGGCGGTCAGCAGCTGGAACTCGGTCGCTGTGAGCGGCACGGTCCGACCGGCGACCTCGGCCCGCAGCCGGGGGACGTCGAGCACGAGCTCGTTGACCCGGATCAGCTCCGCCTCGGTATCGCGTGCCTCTCGGCGGAGAACCGCGCGGACGCGTGCGGTGAGCTCGCGCGGGCTGAATGGTTTGGTGACGTAGTCATCCGCGCCGAGCTCCAGGCCGACGATCTTGTCGGTCTCGTCGTCGCGAGCGGTGAGCATGATGATCGGGACGCCCGAGTCACGACGCAGGCGGCGCGTGACCTCGAGCCCGTCGAGGCCCGGCAGCCCAAGGTCCAGCACGATCAGGTCGGGCCGATCCTGGCGGGCGCGCATGAGCGCCTCGGGCCCCGAGCGCGCGACAAAAACTTCGAGCTCGGCCCGCTCCAGGTAGTCGCGGACGAGCTGGACGATCCTGGGCTCGTCATCGACGACGAGGACCCGTGCCATGGTCGTCATGGTAGTCGGGCGGGCGGCCTCAGCCGCCCGCCCGCATCGGTCTGTCCGCAGCGAATCAGGTGGACGTGGCTGGCGGCTCAGGCTTGGCCGAGCCCACCGGGGTATCGGGCGTGCCCGACTCTTCGTCGTGCAGCTCGCGGTGCCAGGCCTCGAATGCGTCGCGCGGCTCTCGGCGTTGATCCGGTCCCTTCTCCTGATCCGGCATGTCGGCGGGGCCATACCCGCGGTACCCGTGGCCGTAGCCCCGGTAGCCGTGGTGGCCGCCCCAGCCGTGGTGGCGGCCGCCGTGGCCCCACCCGAAGGCTGCCCGGAACAGTCCGAAGATCAGCCCAAAGAACAAAAAGAGGAAGAACAGGCCGAAGACGAACCCGAAGAATCCGCCGTCCCAACCCGTGCCCCACGGCTGCCCGACGAATGGCGGCAGGACTCCTGCGTCGGCTGCGATGCCGGCGGAGACCCCGGCGTTGTAGATGCTGATTCCGACGACCGCCAGCAGGCCGACGGCCAGCAGAAAGGCGACGAAGCGGAAGAACCCGTACATGGATCACGTAACTCCTCGTTTCGGACCGATGGATCCGGTCCACTCCGAGGCAGCCTGATTCCTCGATATGGGCGAAATGTGAACGTGGGAGGGAGGAATTGCGCGAGTGACCCTGTACCGTACGGCGCCGTGAGAGATCGCACGCTCGAGGGATTGGCCCTGGTCGGGGCGGCCGCCTTCCTGCTCGGCATCCGGATGCTGGACGGGACGGATCTGGCGTCCAGCTGGTCGGGGGCGTGGGAGGGGATGACGAGCCAGCTGCCCGTGACATTCCCGGCGGCGGTGCTCGTGCTGCTGACCACCGCGATCCAGCTGACGGCTGGATCGGTCGTCGTCCGCGCGCTGCGTGGTCGCCCGTACCGCGGCCTGATCGATGGCGCCCTCGGCGGGCTGGTCGGGGCCGTGGTCATCGGCCTTGTGACGCTCATGCTGCTGGGCAGCCTCGGCCTGTTCACCGTGCCGGTGCTGCTGCTCATCAATGGCGTGGTCATCGGCCTGGGCTGGTTCGTCCGGCCCGTGTTCGAGGGGCGGCAGGAGCTCCGCCTCGGCTGGCCCACCGCGGCCGGCGCGCTGGTGGTGCTGGCGTGGTTCGGTTCGGTGTTCCTCCAGCTCGCCTCACCAGTGGTCCCGTTCATCGACGTCCTGCCCAACCACGTGGCGCCCGCACAGCACCTTGCCACCTTCGGGGCGTTCGACGTCCTGACCACCGCGCCGTCGCCCATCTATGGGCCGTCGCGCATGTTCCTGGGCTACACCGGGCTCCTGGGCACGGCCACCGTTCTCAGTGGCCAACCGGCGGGCCTGGCCGTGTCCGCGTTCATCCTCCCCGCCACCGTCCTGGTCGGGGCAGGCATGGTCCGCCTCGGGTCGGGCATTCACGGCGTGGGCGTGGGCTGGTGGATGCTCCTCGTCTTCACCCTGACCGAGTCGTTCGCCCGGATGGCCGATGCCCGGGCCACGGTCATCGTCCTGGCCCTCACCGCGTTCTGCCTGGTCGAGCTGCTGGAAGGGGACGAGCGCGCGCGGCCGCTCACCCTGGCCGTCGCCCTGGCCGCGGCGATCTTCCTCCACCCGCTGGTCGGCGTGCTGACCACCGCGGTGGTCGTGACCATGGTCGCGATCTACCCGGACCGATACGCGCGGCTGGGGGTGCCGGCTCTGGTGGGCGGCGGAATCCTCGCCCTGCCCCAGGCGACGACCATGGTCGGAGTCGACCTGCCGTCGGTCCTGGGCCTGTTCGTCATCCCGCCCGCGATCGGCGCCGTGTGGCTGTTCGACCGCTGGGAAGCCGGCCGCCGATGGTTCGCGCTCGGCCTGCGGGTTGTGGCGGTCATCGCGGTGGTCGCCGTCCTGATCCTTGCCTGGCCGCAGGCCGGACCACTGATCCAGTCGTTCAGCGACTTCTTCGAGCTGTATCCGGTCCTGAGCCTGACCGTGGTCATCGCCGGTGCGATCGCCGGCCGGCGGGCGTTCGCCCCGGTCGCCGTGGCGGCGTTCTTCATGGGCCTGCTGGCGGTGGTGGCCGCGGCCGCCATCCCATGGCAGACGATCGGGATCGAGGGCCTGGACTTCGAGGTGGCCAAGACGCTCCACTACTGGACGCCGGTGTTCATGGCCGTCATCGCCGCCTACGCGCTGCGGGCGGTCTGGGGTCGGCCCGACTTCGGCGGGCTGCTGCGCATCGGCATGGTCGGCGCGTTCCTGCTCTTCATTGCCCTTCCGCTACGCGATGCGCCGGTCGAGCCACTCCACCTGGGCGAGCATCGGACCAGCGAGACCGTGTCCGTCGACCTGCGCTTCGCGCAGGCCGGCTTCTGGGTCGGCTACCCCGACTCGCGCTACGTGATCGACCCCATCCAACAGGAGCTGGTGGACCGATTCCGGGACGAGGTGAACGCCGGACTGCTCGACTCCACGACGCCGGTCCTCCATGTCGCGTTCAACTTCCAGCAGTGGGACGCGACTCCGATCGGGGTGTTCGGCGGCATGATCGAGACCATGGTCTCCGAGCAGACCGAGGTCAGCAGCCACACGGCGGGTGGACGCCTCCATCCGTTCACCGACCTCGATGCGATGCTGGTCGAGGACTTTCCGTACCTGCTCCTCGAGCCGGGCGGCCTCCCCGACGACACCCGCGACCGAGTCCTGGCCGCGGGCTATGAGCCGATCTTCGCCAATGCCAAGGGCGAGATCTTTGTGCGGTCCGGTGAGGTGGCGCGGAACGGCGGAAGCGAATAGGATCGCGTCCCGGTGACCGACGAGGAATTGGACGCCTACCGCGTCCTGCAAGTCACTCCCACCGCCGAGGATTTTGTGCTCGAGGCGGCGTATCGCGCCCTCGCGCGCCACTTCCACCCAGACGGCTCGGCTCCCGACACCCCGCGAATGGCCGAGATCAACCACGCCTACGACCTGGTCCGCACGTCGGAGCGCCGCAAGCGCTATGACCGGCTGCACCGGACTCGACCCATGGGACCAGGCGTAGCCGGGGAGTCGCCGAGCATGGCGGCCCAGGCATTCGGCGGGCGCGTCCCGCCACCGACGGCAGGCCCGAGTGGTGCCCGACCCAACGACCTGTCGATGACCGTCGACTTCGGGCGGTACCATGGCTGGACCCTGAAGGACCTCGCGAAGCAGGACCCGGACTACCTGCGCTGGCTGTCGCGTCACTCGTCGGGCGTGCGGTTCCGGAACCAGATTATGGCCTTGCTCCCGCCGGAGCCGCTCGAGACCCCCGCCCGCCGGTAGTACCGGGCCTGCCCTACCCCATAAGGGGGCTGGCATCGAACCTTGCAATCCTGCAAGGTTGCTCCGCAGACGTAACCCCTACGGGTCCGGGGTTTGGAGCAAGAATTCGACGCCTACAACCTGTTGCAGATCGACCCCCTCGCTGAGGGGATCGTTCTCGATGCCGCCTATCGCGCGCTGGCTCGGCGATACCACCCCGACGGTGAGTCCCCGAATCCCGCCCGGATGGCTGACATCAATCGCGCCTACGCGATGATCCGCACGCCTGAGCTCCGCCGGCGGTACGACGTCGAGCGCCGGTTGCATCCGGTCGGCCCCGCGCCGGCGGCGCCGTCACCCACCTCGGACCTTCGGTCGCGCCTGCATCCCGAGGAGACCCATGGTGCGGCCGCCGCCCCGAACGAGCAGTACGGTCCCGGATCCACCCTGGACTTCGGTCGCTACGAGGGATGGCGGTTGCGTGACCTCGCTCGTCGCGACCCGGACTACCTCCGCTGGCTCGTGCGCCACTCGTCGGGCATTCGCTACCGCGCCGCCATCGAGCAGGTCCTGCGCGAGATGCGGGTCGCCGCCGCCCGCGGCTGATCCGGCGCTTCGGGCGCTGTACGATCGGGGGGATGGCTGACTCGAGCGTGGCGCCGACCGAGCAGAA
>DASYGU010000179.1:0-5220 GCA_035999355.1 Candidatus Limnocylindria bacterium
CGCACCGCATCGAGCTCTGGGAGCTGGTGGAGGATGAGGTCCTCGCTGGTGAACGCATTGGTCGCCAGGTTGCCGGACAGGATGAGGGTCCCGCCGCTGCGGTCGACCATCTGCTGGGGCCAGGTCTCTGCCGGGGTGACCGAGGTGCCGATCGTGTACGAGTCACCGAGCGCGACGTACCGCACGGCATCAGCCGCCGCCCCGGATGGACTGACCGATGGCTGTGGTCCGCTTGGCATGGTGCAGGCTCCGCTCAGGACGAGCACGAGGGTCCCCGCCGTCCACAATACGGCGGTGTTCCTGAGCGGCACCATCCTCAACGTCATCACCGTCCTGCTGGGCACCGGGCTAGGTCTCCTGATTGGCCGGCGGATGCCGCCCAGAATGCACGAGAGCCTGGTCATCGGCCTCGGCTTCTTCACGATCCTGATCTCGATCTCGCTCGGTCTCCAGCTGTTCACCGATCCCCATGCCCAGCCGGGTGACGAGGTTGCCGTCCTCGCCGCGGTCCTGGCGGGCGTGGCCATCGGCGAGCTGCTTCGGATCCATGATGGCCTCGAGGCCCTCGGCGCATGGTTCCAGCGGCGGCTCGTGCCGGACGAGGCCGAGGGAGGGGCGGGGGGCGGCGGTTCGCGGGTGGCGGAGGGGTTCGTCACCGCCAGCATCGTGTTCTGCGTCGGGCCATTGACCATCGTCGGCTCGCTTCAGAACGGTCTGACCGGCGATGCCCAGCTGCTGGCCGTCAAGTCGCTGCTCGACGGCGTGGCGGCCATCGCGTTCGCGGCCGCCCTGGGCTGGGGCGTGGGCCTCTCGGTGATCACGATCCTCGTGGTCCAGGGCGGCATCGCTGCCCTGGCAACCATCCTCGCACCCCTCCTCGACGAGGTGACCATCCTGGCCATCACCGCGACCGGGGGAATCATTCTCCTGGGCGTGGCGTTTCGGCTCCTCGACCTCCGACCGGTGCGCGTCGCGAACTTCCTCCCAGCCCTCGTCCTGGCTCCCCTCTTCGTCCGGGTCGCGGACCTCGTGCGGGGCTGGCTGGGCTAGCCGCGCGACCCTCGCTCGAGGGTGAAGTCCGCCCGAACCTCACCGACCGCCTCGCCCCGCGGCATGTCGCGGACGACGCCCGCGGCGTACGGCTCCAGCTGGCTGAGCTCGACCTCGCCCAGCACGCCCAGCTGGCGGAGCGCCTCGCAGGCGGCCGGCGGGCTCGCCCGGCGCGCGCCGTCCCCGTCCTCGATCTTGACCGCCAGGCCCAGCGGAGCGCCGTCCACGGCCCCGGCCAGGACCCCCACCGAGCGGAGTCCCTCGGCACCGCCCTTGGCCACCAGCCGCCCGGGAACGGCGCGCATGAGATCGGTATCGAACTGGCGCCGCTCGCCAGAGATCAGCTCGGGGTAGGCGAGCATCGCGTCCCGGATCCGGGTCAGCGCCGTGCGCAGGGACTCATCGGTCAGGCCGGATGGGTCCGCCAGGCGAGCGAACGTCCGCGCGATGGCGCGCAGCGGCAGTGCGAAGCTGACCACCCCGCAGCCATCGGTCGCGGTTCCGATCTGGTTCTTCCTGAGCCCCGAGACGGCCGCCACGACCTCGAGCGCCGCCACCTGGCACGGGTGATCGGGCTGCCAGTAGGTGTCCACGTCCCAGCCGGCAGCCTTGGCGTTGAGGGCCATGGCCGCGTGCTTGCCCGAGCAATTGTGGCGCAGCTCATTGGGCGGTTCGCCGTCGCGGGCCAGCCGCTGGGCGGTTTCCGCGTCGAACGGAGTGTGCGTCCCGCATTGAAGGGCCGAACGAGTCAGGCCACCAGCCCGGAGCGCGGCCTGCACGAGGCGCACGTGGCGATCCTCACCGGCATGGCTTGCCGCCATGACCGCGAGCGTCTGCTCGGGGTCGGGGAAGTCATAGGCGTCGAAGCGGCCTGACACCACGAACGGGGCCAGCTGGAATGGCTTGGCCGATGAGCGGAGGAATACGACATCGTCCGGGTCGCCCAGCGAGGCGAGGAGGTGGCCGTCGGCATCGGCGACGGCAATGGTCCCGCGGTGCCGGGACTCGACCCGTTCCCCCCGCGTGACCTCGACGAGGATGGGTGGGCTAGCGGTCGTCGCCTGGCCCGGTGGGCTGCCGGCTGCCGCCGGCTGCGGCGCCGGCGGGCTCGCCGATCACCTCATTCGAGAAGATGCTGGCCGCGGCCTCGGGATCCGCCGTTGCTTTCGCCGCAGCGGCGGAGGATCCTCCGCCGCTCGCCTTGGCCGATGTGCTCGAGCTTGAGCTCGACTCACCGGCGGCGCCCGAGCCGGTTGCCGCGGTCCCGTCGGTCGGCGTCTTGCGAGTCATCGCCACGGAACCCTCGAAGAAGGCTCCTTCCTTGATGACCAGCACCTGGGTCTTGATTTCACCCTTGACCCGTCCGGTCGAGCCGATCTCGAAGCGGCCACCGGAGTCGACGTTGCCCTCGTAGTCCCCGTTGATCACCACGTTGTGCGCCTTGATGCTGGCCCGAACGCGGGCCTGCGGGCTGAGGACCAGGGTGCCCTGGCACTCGATCTCGCCCTGCGCCTCGCCGTCGATCCGCAGGTCGCGGTCGCTGACGAACTTGCCGTTGAAACGCGCGTGGGAGTCGAGAATGCCCTCGGTGGCTTCGCGGCGGTGCTCCGATGATCCCGTGGGGGCAGGCGCACTGTTCGTCGCCGGCTCGCTGGGGGACTCGGAATACAGGGTACCGATGAGCTCCTCCTGGGGGGCGTCGCCCCGCTTCCCAAAAACCATATGCACACCTCTCGTGCGGCGGGCGGGCACGCGAGGTCGCGCGCACGCGATGTCAACAGGGAGCGATAGCCTATCAGCCCGCTGCGGGTAGCACTAGTCCGCGGGTCCGTGCCCGGTGCGGGCACGCGCCGGGCTTAGAATCCAGACCGATGCCCGAGCCCCTCCCCGCCACGGTCCATCCGTCCTCCCATCCCCTCGTCGCCCACAAGCTGTCGTTGCTCCGCGACCGCACCACCGAGCCGAAGAAGTTCCGCGAGCTCGTCCGCGAGTTGTCCTGGCTATTGGGCTACGAGGCCATGGCCGACCTCGCCACCGAGCCGTATCGGCTTGAAACCCCGATCGAGCCGATGGATGGGACCCGGCTGGGTCCAAAGGTCGGCCTGGTGCCGGTCCTCCGCGCCGGGCTCGGCATGGTGGAGGCCATGCTCGAGCTGATGCCCATGGCCGAGGTCTGGCATATCGGCCTGTACCGCGACGAGCGCACCCTGAAGCCGGTCGAGTACTACAACAAGCTGCCCGACGCGGCCACCGTGCAGGTCTGCCTCATCCTGGATCCGATGCTGGCGACCGGTGGCTCCAGCGCGGCCACGGTCGACATCCTCAAGGCGTGGGGCGCGATCCGGATCAAGCAGGTGTCGCTCATTGCCGCACCGGAGGGCATCGCCACCCTGAGCGCCGCGCACCCCGACGTCGAGATCCACGTGGGGGCGGTGGATCGGCAGCTGAACGAGAAGGGCTACATCATGCCCGGCCTGGGCGACGCGGGCGATCGCCAGTTCGGGACCTTCCCGCCGGCCTCGGGCGCCTAGCCCGAGGCCCTTTCCTCCGAACCGGGCCCGGTGGCATGATGGCCGCCCGCTCACGAAGGAAGTCGGCCAATGTGCTTGATCCTCAGCGCGCTCCTGTTCGGGCCGCGCATCATCCTGCTCTTCTGGTGGCTCGTGGACACCGCGCGCTGGAGCGCCACGTTCGACACCATCCTGCTGCCGATCCTGGGCTTCGTGTTCCTGCCGTGGACGACGGTGATGTACGTCCTCGTGTTCCCGCAGGGCATCGAAGGGCTTGACTGGCTCGTCCTCGGGCTGGCGCTGCTCGCCGATCTCGCCACGCTGGGAGGCGGCGCGATGCGCGGCCGTGGCCAGATGCAGGGCTACCAGAGCCCGCCGGCCGAACCGCCGATGACCCCGCCCTAGGCGGAGGAAGTTCCGGGCAACGAAAGGTCCCGAAGTGACCGCCCCCGGGCCGTTGATGTGACTCCGCGGCGTCGGTGGCTGCCCCTTCGGGACAGTTGCCACAGTAGCGACCGAGGGCGAGGTCGCGCAACGGGCTTATCCCCGACTTTGCGACGGGATGTTGACGCTTGTCCACACCCTATCCCCACGATTCCCTGACGACTACCATTCACCCGACACACCAAACCACTCCACTCAACCGGAGGTCCTCCCGCCCATGTGCATGATCATTATTCTTGGTCTCCTCGGGCCTCGAATCGCGGCCATCGTCTGGTGGCTTGCGGACAGCGCCCGATGGACCCTGACCTTCGGCGACAACTACCTGCTCCCCGCCCTGGGCATCGCCTTCCTGCCGTGGACCACGATCGTCTACATCCTGTGCTTCCCGGAGGGCATCGCCGGCCTGGATCTGATGTGGCTGATCGTCGCCGTCATCGTGGACATGGGCTCGTACCTCGGCGGAGGCGTGGGCAGCCGGAACCGCTCGAGCTTCAAGGCGGTCCAGTAGGCCCACACGCGCGGTGCCGCCCCGTCACCTCCTGAACGAGAGCGGCACCAGCGGGCTACACTCGGGCCTCGTCAAGGAGATCCGATGCCCGACCAGCATGTGACGGTGGCAGTGACCGGCGCGGCCGGCCAGATCGGCTACGCGCTGGTCTTCCGCATCGCATCGGGCCAGATGTTCGGATCCCAGACCAGTGTCGAGTTGCGCCTCCTCGAGTTGGAGGCCGCCCTGCCCTCGCTCGAAGGGGTGGCCATGGAGCTCGACGACTGTGCGTTCCCGCTCCTGCGCTCGGTGGTGACCACGTCCAGCGCGGACGAGGCATTCCGCGGCGCGAACTGGTCGCTCCTGGTCGGCGCGGTTCCGCGCAAGGCGGGGATGGAGCGCAACGACCTGCTCGGGATCAACGCCGGCATCTTTGGTGCCCAGGGCCGCTCGATCGCCGCCCACGCCGCCGAGGACATTCGGATCCTGGTGGTCGGCAACCCGTGCAACACGAACTGCCTGATCGCCTCGCGGGCGGCGCCCGAGATCCCGCGCGACCGATGGTTCGCGATGACCATGCTGGACGAGACCCGCGGCCGGGCGCTCCTCGCCCAGCGTGCCGGCGCGACGGTGGCCGAGGTCCGCGACCTCGTGATCTGGGGAAACCACTCCTCGACCCAGTTCCCCGACGCGTTCCACGCCACGATCGGCGGGCGCGCCGCGGCCGAC
>DASYGU010000210.1:0-15304 GCA_035999355.1 Candidatus Limnocylindria bacterium
AAGGTCAGGGTGACGACGGATGCCCCGCCATCCGCGCCCGATACCTTGAGCAACGGGCGCATACCCGCGGTCAGCGCCTTCAGCGAGTACGCGCTCGTCTGGAACGCGGTCGCGACGCTTTCCCACGGGGTGGCCAGGAAGTCGCCGCCCATGGCGTCCTGCGGGGCGAAGCCGATGGCATGCAGCAGCCCGTCGAGCCGGCCCCAGCGGTGCTCGAGGTCGGCGGCCACCGCCGCGATCTGGTCGTCCTGGTTGACGTCCATCTCGAGCACGTCGGGGACCGGGTCAAGCCGGCGGGCAATCCGCTCGGTGAGCCTCGTGGCTCGCCCGAAGCTGGTCAGGACGATCTCGGCACCGGCCTCCTGGGCGACCTTGGCCACCGAGAACGCGATCGAGTCATCGGTCAGGACGCCGGTGACGAGGACCTTCTTGCCTTCAAGCAGCATCGCCGGATTGTACCGGCCGTCGGAACGGCTACCCTGCAGGGACCGATGATGGTCCGCCTGTACGACTACCTGGTCCCGGTGGCCGACGCCGCGGTTGGTGTCCCGAACATGCGCGAGGCGCTCGCCGATCTGTCGACCGATGAGCGGAAGACGCTCCTGACCAGCCTGTTCAAGCCCGAGCGGATGCCGGGCTCGATGGAACGGCTGACCACGTTGGTCCTGGACGTGGATGCCAGCTTTGGCGACCTGCTGACTGTCCTCGACAACGGGACCCGGGAGCGACGGTTCGTGGCCATCGACGAAGCGCGCCCGATCCTGGACCGATACCTGCCCGATGCAGCCGTCGAGGGCACCCGCGAGTGGGACGTTGCCCGCCTCCACGAGCCCTACGGCGACGGCACGTACCACGGCAAGCTGCTGAAGCGTGTCCGGAAGCAGCTCCGCTCGGTGGGCACCCGGGAGGCGCTGACGACCCCGTTCCTGTTCCGACGCGAATGGTGAGCGCATGACTCGGAAGCGCCGCGGCCGGCCCTACCAGCCCCTGCCCAGTCGGACGAACCGGACCTACGCGATCGTCATCGCGATCATCGGGATCGTGTTCGTGGTCGGGTTCGGGGTGCTCGCCTCGGTCCGCTAGGGGAATCGGTCAGAGGGCCTCGGCGGCCATGCCGCGGACGTACCAGAACAGCTTCCACAGCTCCGGTGCGGCCGCCGCCAGGTCCTGGGTCTGCGGCTGGACGTGATCGAACAGCCGGAACTCGCCGAGCCGGACGTCCACCCCGGCCTCCTCCATGGCGGCCAGCAGCTCGTGGGCGTGGGCGTACGGGATGTGCTGGTCGCCGACGTCGTGCATGAGGTACACCCGGGCCTCGATGCCGGCCACGTGGCGGATCGGGCTGATGCCATCCAGGATCGCGGTCAGGTCCGGCGGGGCCGCGGCGAGTGCGGCTTCGGCCTCGGGCAGGGTGTCGGTCAGCAGGATCGCCTCCGCCGCGCGTGCCGCCTCGGTCCGCAGAGGGATGTGAGCATCGGGCAGTGGGTGGACATCCTCGTTATTCAGGCTGTCATACGCGCCGTAGAGGTAGCCATGGTCGCGCCCGTTGCTCACCTGGTTGGTGACCAGGCCGAAGACGACCTGGCGGACGAGGAGGGTGGGGTGCCAGTCCACGATCTTCCCGTCGATCCGGTACTGGTGGCTGATGACGTCGGTCATGATCTCGGCCGCATCGGCATAGGCCCCGAATGCGCCGACCCAGGCCAGCCGGTCGGCGATCAGCGGATCGGCCGCGGCGATGAGCGCCAGGCTGCCGCCGACGGAGATGCCCATGATCCCGATCCGACTGGGGTCCACCTCCGGGTGCTCGGCCAGGTCCTGGAACGCGGCCACGATTCGGCCGACCTCGCTCGCGTCCACCTCCGCCTGGAAGAAGAACGGGAGCTCGGGGATGTAGACCCCGGCGCCACTGCGGGCAATGGCCTTTGCGACGCGGATCAGGGCCGGATGGGACCGCCCTTGTGAGTTGATCCCCGACACGAAGATGACCGCCCCGACCGGGTGGTCGGCCGAGGCAGTGGCCGGCAGCCACAGGTCGGCTGGCAGGCGTGCGCCATCCGGGGCCTCGTAGGTCGTCATCTGGTGCGCGGGCTCAGGTGCGAGCGCGAGTGGCTGGGGGCCGAGATCGAGCAGGGAGGGGATGAGCGCCGCGGTCTGGAGCGTGATCCTCGCCGGCGGCAGGGCGATGAGCGCAATGAGGACCACCGCCAGCGCGGCCAGCAGCCAAGGCCAGCGACGACGACGTCGCGGGGGTGGATCGGTCTCGGTCAATCCAGGTGGAGCGGTTTGACCGTCATGACCTCGGCGACCCGACCTTCCCATTCGTCGCGGGGTGCGTCGCAGTAGAGCTCGATCTCGTTGCCGTCAGGATCCACGGTGTACAGGCTCTTGCTCACGCCATGGTCGGAGGCGCCGCGCAGAAGCCCGCGGTCGGAGAGCACGGCGTGCGCCTCCTTGATCGCGTCGAGATCGGCCAGCTGGATGGCGACGTGATACAGACCAACCGCCATGGGCACCGGTGATGGCGCCTGGTCGCCGACCCGGACGAGGCCGAGGTCATGGTGGTTCGCGCCGGTCGCGGTGAGGAAGACCATCACGTTGCTCAGCTCGCCCGAGACCTGGAACCCGAGCAGGTCGCGGTAGAAGGCGAGTGATCGGTCCAGGTCACGCACTTTGAGCACGACATGGCCGACCCCCATCGGCTGCAGCACGCGATCGATGCTAGTCCAGATACACGGTGACGGTCAGAACGCCGTAGACGTACCGGTCCTTGTCGCTGATGGCAGCCCACGCCGCCGGCGACAGGTCGACGACCTTCTGGCCGGCCCAACCCCAGTGGCATCCGCACGCGTCGCCGATGGGCAGGCGAGCGCAGCGGTCGGCGCAAACGACGACAGTCCCGCCGCCCGGTGGCGCGTAATAGTGGCCGCCGAGGGCAACGGGAAGCGCGACGACCGCCGCGTTTCCCCAGTTCATCGTGCAGCAGTACCAGCTCGCGGTGCCGGTGATCGTCCCTGCCCCGCCGGGCTGCCGAACGGACTGGACGTACGGGCCTTCGACCGTGGCCTCCATGACCACGGAGGGCGGTGTGGCCAGCCCTCCGGCCTGGAAACGCTCGGTGCCCACCGCGGTCGCGGGCTGGGCGACGGTGAACGTGGCGAGGCTTCGCTGGGTGGTGCTCCCGCGCGACGCGGCGAGGGACGGAGGAGACGCCTCGACCGCGGCCAGCAGGCGCTCAGTGGTTGGGTCCGAGGGAGTCGCAGCCACCGCCTGCGGCGCAAGGGCGGCAACGATCAGGGCAATGACCAGGACGTGGACGGCACCACGTCGAATTGACTCGGGCAAAGAGTATCCTCGGGCACAGATTTGACGGGATCCGGCTCGCCGCGGCCGGCTCACATCGGGCACCGGGCAGGCGCCGCGCGACGACGACGTTTCCGGGGACCCTACCATGTTCATCCTGGTCCCGCCCGTTCGGACGGCCGGACGATCAGAGCGCAAAAGAGGTGACCAATGGCGACCGATGACAAGCCGCGCCGGAGCGGGCCGGTCGTCACCCGCGGGCCAGTAAACCGTCCGACCGAGGACCAGAAGCTCCTCCAGCGACGGGCGAGCGCCGAGTTCCAGGCCACCGACACCTGGCGGTCGCTCCGCATCCTTGGCGAGTTCGTCGAGGGCTTCGACGCCCTGGCCAATGTCGGTCCGGCGGTCAGCGTCTTCGGCTCGGCCCGCGTCCGTCGGAGCCACCCCCAGTACCGCCTCGCCCGACGCCTCGCCGCCCGGCTGGTGGGCGAGGGATTCGCGATCATCACGGGCGGTGGGCCGGGGATCATGGAGGCCGCCAACCGCGGCGCGCGCGACGCGGGTGGGCTGTCCATCGGCTGCAACATCGAGCTTCCGTTCGAGCAGGACGTCAACCCGTACGTCGACCTCCGGATCGAGTTCCGCTACTTCTTCGTGCGCAAGACGATGTTCGTGAAATACGCCGAGGCGTTCGTCATCTTTCCCGGCGGGATGGGGACGATGGACGAGTTGTTCGAGGCCCTGACTCTGATCCAGACCGGCAAGATCGAGCACTTCCCGGTCGTCCTCGTGGGCCGCGACTACTGGAAGGGCCTGCTGTCGTGGATGCGGACGACCGTGCTCCAGGAGGGCAAGGTGAGCCCCGACGACCTGGAGCTTGCGGTCGTGACCGATGACCTGGACGAGGTCGTGCGGGTCATCGTCGAGCGGAGCCAGGGACGCCAGCAGCTCGTTGAGGGAGTAGCGGGCGACGGCCTGATCCGAGGGGGCTGAGTGCCGCTCGCGGCTGACGGGGAATGCTGGCGGGCCCGACCGGATTCGAACCGGCGATCTCCAGCGTGACAGGCTGGCATGTTGGGCCGCTACACCACGGGCCCGCGGCGGCGGGGCGGAGTATACCAAGTGCGTCCCGCGGCCCTCGAACGGCGGGCCGGGTCAGATGGTGGCGGCCTCGGCCATGGACTGCTCGAGCGTACGACGGCCACTCGCCGTCCAGATCGCGATCGCCGCGTAGAGGATCGACACCCCGGCCAGCACCATGGCACCGACCGCCAGCGGGATCGTCGCCTGCGGCTGGGCCGCGGTGGCGACGATCATGAACACCGCGGTCGCGCCCGCGGTGATGGCCACAAACAGGCCCCCGACGACCGCGGCCGCGTAGGACCAGCGTTGGCGGCGACGCAGACCGATGGACGTCGCGAGCTGCGCCACCCCCAGGAGCAGCAACCCGACCCCGAGGGCCGTCGCGGCGCGGACGACGGTCTCGGCGGTGAGGAAGTCCGGCGGCAGCGCGGCGAGGGTGTCGGGGTCGACCTCGGCCAGGAGCCGGGCCAGGAGCCGGTCGGCAATCTCGGCCCCGCCGATGCTGCCGCCGACGATGCAGACCAGCCCGGCGCCGATCAATAGCCCGGACAGGACGAACAGCAGTCTCGAGGCGCGGATCAGGCGGCGGGGCTGGGCGTCGATGCCCACCCGGGTCAGGGCCGAGGTCTGAGCAGGAGCAGGCCGGCGCTGCCGAGTCCGAGTCCCACCCCGATGAGTGTCAGGACCAGAACGAGATCCGACGGACCGCGAAGCACGATCACCACCCCGCCGACGACGGCGCCGATGGCCGCGATTATCGCCACGGTCGCGACCGGCTTGCGAGCGCGGCGGCTCCCGCCGAGCAGCGAGAGGCCACCACCCGCGAGCGCGACGCCAACGACGAACAGCGCAATGCCCACCAGCAGCTGGGTGGTGCCCAGGCTGTCGGCGTTGGGAGGCAGGTTGGCCGGGTCAAGGCTCGAGGTCGCGGTCAGACCCGAGACGACCATTCCGATCGCGACGATGAAGATCGCGACGCCCAGCACGACGATGGCCAGCGCGGCACCGGCCCACACATCGCCGAGGTGTTCCGGCGCGAGCGAATGGGGTCGACCGCCGGGCTGGCGATCGGCACTGGTGGTCATGGGTATCCTCTGACGGGCGGCGGGCATTGTAGGGTGGGGCGACGGCCGGCGTCACCACCCAGCCTATACTCGGTCACGGCATGGCATTTCAGATGCCCGTCGATCCCCGGGAGGCGCGACGGGCTCGGAACGTCGGATGGGCCACGACGATCCTGTCCGGCTTGCTGATCGGCGTCATCGCCTACCTCGCCTACGCCGGGTTCCAGGGATCGGACCAGCTCGTCCATCCCGGGGCCAGCCGGAACTGCCTGCTGCCCTCCGCGATGGCCTGGGCCTACGAAGCGATCAACTATGACCAGGCCTCGGATGCGGCCCTGGCCGCCGAACCGGACCCCGCCAACTGCACCGCCAACGGCGCTCCTGCCGGGCCGACGCTGGTGACCGCCGACGGGATCCGGATCGCGGGCTGGTACATCCCGGCCGCCGCTCCCATCGGCCCGACCGGACCAACCGTCGTCCTCATCCACGGCCATGCCAGCAACAAGAGTGGCATGCTGCCGGAGGCCGCGGTCCTGCACGAGATGTACAACCTCGTGCTGTTCGACCTCAGGAACCACGGGCAGAGCTCGGGCTCCGAGACGACCGGCGGGATCACTGAACGGGCCGACCTCGAGGCTGTCGTGGCCTGGCTTAACGCCACCCACGCGCCAACGGCCATCGGTCTGCTGGGCAGCTCGCTGGGCGGGATCATCGCGACCCGCGCGGTCGCCGCCGGTCTGCCGGTGCAGGCGCTCATCCTCGACTCCACTCCGGCCAGCGTCGCCGACGCGACCCGAATGCACATCGAGGCCATGGGCCTTCCGCTCGCGCTGCCCGCATCGTGGGCGGTGATGCTCGGCACACTGTTCCGGACCGGGATCGACGTCACCGCCGCGGACCCGGCGATCACGATTGACGATGTCGGCCGCGTGCCGGTGCTCATCATCCAGGGCTCAGCCGACCGGGCGATCGCGGCCGACTCGGCGACCATCATCGCCCGGGCGGCGACTGACGGTGGCGTGACTGTCGAGTCCGATATCTGCGACGGCGGAGAGCATTCCCGTCTGACCGAGGCGTGCCCGGATGCATATCGGACGTGGGTGCTAGGCTTCCTCGCCCGCACGCTCGGCCCATGACCCTCGGAGGAGCTTCATGACCACGATCGCCCGGCCGGATGCCGCCCAGACCGCCGAAGACACTCGATTCGACGAGGTCATCGAGCGATGGTTCCGCGAGCGTCTCCAGATCCAGCCCGAGTGGGCCACGTACCTCGGCATCCACGACCACGACCATCGCCTGTCACTCGGCGGGCGGGACGGGATCGACGAGGACATCGCCTTCACCCGCGCGGCCACGGCGGCCATGGACACCTTCGATCCCGGCACCCTCTCCCCGAACCGGGCGTTGGACCGCGAGCTCGTCCAGCATGAAGCCCGGCTCCACCTGTTCGAGCTGACCGAGCGTCGATCGTGGGAGGGGCGCTCCGACGGAGCCGAGGCGATCGGCGGCGCGCTGTTCCCGCTGTTCACCCGCGACTTCGCGCCGCCCGCCGAGCGGATGGAGAGCATCGCCGCCCGCCTGGAGGCGTCGCCGGAGTACCTCGAGCAGACCCGCGAGCGGGTCGAACGGCCGGTGCGGCTGTGGACCGAGATCGACATCGAGTCGGGGGAGGGTCTCCCGTCATTCCTGGACACGATCCTCGAGGCCGCACGCGGCCAGGACGTGCCGTCCGCCACCGTTCGGCGGCTGGAGGAGGCCGTAGCCGCCACCAATGCCGCGCTCGACATCCACCAGGCGTGGCTCCGCGACGACGTCCTGCCCCGTTCCTCGCACGAGTGGCTGGCCGGCACCGAGTTGTTCGAGGAGATGGTCCGCCTCCGTGCGCTGGAGGCGAGCGGCGACGAGATCCTGGCCGTGGGCGAGGAGATGCTGGCCCAGGCCCACGAGCAGCGAAACGCGGTCTGCGCCGAGATCGATCCCTCCGCCTCGCGTGAGGCGATCGCGGACCAGGTCAAGAACGACTACCCGCCCACCTTTGCCGACGCGCTCGAGGAGTACCGGCGGTCGATGGGCCGCGCCCGCGCGTTCGTCGTGGAGCACGACCTGGCCACGCTGCCCCCGAACGACATCCTGGTCGTCATCGAGACGCCGACCTTCATCCGCCATCTCGTGCCATTCGCGGCCTACTTCGATCCGGCGCGCTTCGACGCGAACGCCCAGGGCACGTACATCGTCACGCCGCCCGAGACGCCCGAGATGATGCGCGAGCACAACTACGCATCCATCTCCAACACCTCGGTCCACGAGGCGTACCCCGGCCACCACCACCAGCTCGCGGCGGCCGTGACAAACCCGAGCCTCGTCCGCCTGTTCTCGACGTCACCCGAGTTCACCGAGGGCTGGGCGTTCTACACCGAGCGGATGATGAAAGAGGCCGGCTTCGACAACACGCCCACCCATCGGTATGTCCAGCTGACCGATGTCATCTGGCGCGCGACCCGGATCGTCCTCGACGTCCGGCTGCATCGCGGAGAGATCGGATTCGAGGCCGCCGTCGATCGGCTCGTGGACGAGACCGGCTTCGAGCGTCCGGCGGCGCTGGCGGAGGTCAAGCGCTACACGAGCACGCCGACCTACCAGCTGTCCTATCTATACGGCCGACACATGATCGAGGGCCTCCGCCGCGAGGTGGAGGCGCGTGAAGGCGCGGACTTCGACCTCAAGCGGTTCCACGACACCCTCCTGTACGGCGGCACGATGCCCGTCTCGTTCGCCCGGCGTCTGTTCACCTCTTGATCGGACCGCTGCGCCCCCAAGGGCACGCCGCACGGACCGGCCTGGCCGGCCTCGTCCTCGTCCTCGTGCTCGCCGCGTGCGAGGGCGGACCGCTCGGTGGCCCACCGCCCACCGAGTGCCCGACGGCCGCGCCCACGGCGACCGAGGCCGCAGCCATCCTCGAGGACGTGACGACCGCGACCTTCGATACCAGCCTGGGGGTGTTCACGATCACGCTGAACGCCGCCGCGGCGCCGATCGCGTCCGCGAACTTCGTGGCCCTTGCCCGGTGCGACTTCTACGACGGCGTGACCTTCCATCGGGTCCTGGCCGGCTTCGTCGCCCAGGCCGGCGACCCGAACACCCGCGACAACCAGGGCGACTTCGAGGGCCTGGGCACGGGCGGGCCGGGATATACGTTCACTGTCGAGATCCCGCCCGAAGGACTGAACTACGACCCGTACACGGTGGCGATGGGGAACCGCAACACGCTCGACTCGAATGGGAGCCAGTTCTTCATCTGCCTGACCGACCTGGACGCCAGCTTCACCGACCGGATCTACACGATCTTCGGGCTGGTCACCGATGGGCGGGAGGTGGTCGATGCGATCGGACAGGTGGAGGTCATCAGCCCGATCACCGGCGTCCCGGTTGACCCGGTCGTCATCCGCAACATCGAGCTGAGCGGACCGGTCGAGCCGGCGGAAAGTACGCCCTCGGCCAGCTGAGCCCGGGTACGAAAATCCGCTCCGAAAAGTAAAGGATTCTTCATTCCAAAGCATTGACCCGATCCCGGGGGTCGGATATCATCTTGTCGCTGTTCGCACAGCGATTCACCACTGGTCGCAGGGTCATGGGTAGGTTTGGGTAAGGGTAGTGCGGGAAACCGCGCGTGACAGATGCCCCCGCGATTAGCGAATCCGGCAGCAATGAAGGCCCCTCTTCGGAGGGGCCTTCGCTTATGCCCGGGGGACGGGCTACACTCGGCCACCCGCGCCGGTAGCTCAGTGGATAGAGCGTTGGCCTCCGGAGCCAAAGGTCGCAGGTTCGAATCCTGTCCGGCGCGCCAGATTCGAGGTTGCCGTCCGCCATGCGCTTTGAGCAATCCACCGATATCGACGCCCGGCAGCAGCGTGTGTGGGACGTGCTCACCGACCTCGAAGGGTGGCCCCAGCGGATCGAGACGGTCGACTTCGTCGAGCTGCTCACGCCCGCTCCGGTGGGTGAAGGCAGCCACGTCCGCCTCAAGCAACCGAAGCTGCCCGAGGGCACCTGGGAGGTCACCGTCTGGGACGCCCCGTCCTATTTCGAGTTCCGCCAGAAGTCGGGCGGCGTCACGAGCGTCGCAGGCCATCGTGTCGATGCGCTGGAGGAAGGTCGCTCCCGCCTGACCCTGACACTGGAGATGCAAGGCCTGCTGGTCCCGATCTTCGGTCGGCTCTACAGGGACCTCACCAACCGATACATGACCATCGAGGCGCAGGGCATGAAGCACGCCGCCGAGTCCGGGTGAGACGAGCCGCGCTTCGTGCGGCGCTTCGTGCCGCGCTCGTGATCGCCGCGTGACGACCGAGTCAGTCACCGCGCTGCTGTTGATCGTGGTGCCGCTCGCCTTCAACGCGGCGTTCTTCGAGCTCGGACGGTCCTTCGACTATCCGAGCATCCTCCGCAGGGAGCCTGACGAGATCCTCCGGCGCTTCGCGGCCGGCGGGTCGGGGCTCATCCTGCGCTGGGAGGTCCTGTTGATCTCAGCGATGATGATGCTCCCGCTGGCGGCGCTGCTGGCCATCGTCCTGGCCGCTCCGCCGGCCCTGAGCGTCCTGTCGCTCGTCGTGGGTTCGGCCGCGGCCCTCGTCCAGAGCCTCGGACTGGTGCGATGGCCGTTCGCCGTGCCAGAGCTCGCGCGACGCTATTTGGCGGCACCCGACGGCCCCGACGGCGATGCGACCCGTCGGACCGTGGAAGTCGTATTCGGAACCCTCCACCGGCTCCTTGGGGTCGGGATCGGCGAACACCTGGGATACCTGCTGACGGGTCTGTGGACGCTCCTGGTCTCCGCGTCGATCTGGTCGACCGCGGTCCTGCCGGGCTGGCTCGGCGTCATCGGCGTCGTCATCGGGGTCGCGCTGCTGATCGGCACCCTCGAGTTCGTCGGACCCAACGAGCGCGACGGCTGGCACCTGGCCGGGGTGATCGTGCCGGTCGCCTACCTGTCGTGGTCCGTGTGGCTCATCGTGCTCGGCGCATTCCTTCTCGTCTGAGGGCGACTGCTCCTACGGCCCGCCCAGCTCGATATCGGGCGACTCCGCGATCCAGTACCCGGCCCAGATTCCGGCGGTGATGAAGTACCACGCTCCCGGCTGGTTCGGGATCTCGCTGACCTGGTTCGTTGGCGCCGCTGACGAAGTGGTTAGGGTGTACGGGCGGGACGTCGTGATCGCACCGTCCGCGTCGAATTGCCGCCCGACGTACGTGCCCGCGGCGAACGTGAGGGTCTGCGGCGGATCGTAGGCTTCGATCACGGTCGGCTGGACCGGCGGCGGCTCGGGGTCCGGCGGCGGATCCGGGGCCAGCGGGATCGGGTCGGCGAGGGTGATCCCTGGACCTTCCTGGATCCAGTAGCCGTCCCAGACGCCGGCGACGATGTGGTACCAGTCCCCCGACTGGCTGTAGACCGTGCTCCGCGTGTCGGTCGGGGCCGAGGAAGCTGCCGCGAGGGTGTATGGCTTCGAGGCCACGATCTGCCCGAACGCATTGAACTGGCGACCGACGTACGTACCCGGGGCAAAGGTCAGGACCGCCGGCGGGTCGTAGTCCTGGACTTCATCCGGCGGCGGGGGCGGTGGAGGCTCACCCAGGACCGTGCCCGTCGACTCCTGGATCCAGTAGCCGTCCCATACCCCGGTCGTGATGTAGTACCAGTTGCCCGCCTGGTGCGGGATCGTGCTCTTCTCGGTCGTGGTGGCCATCGAGTCCGCGCCAAGGGTGTACGACTTCGAGCCGATCACCGTCCCATAGCTGTTGAACCTGCGGCCGACATATGTCCCTGCCGAGAAGCTCAGCATCCGGAACGGGAGGTACGACTCGCCCACCTGGTCGGGCGGCGCCGGACCCAGCGTTGTGCGCGCCGACTCTTGGATCCAATAACCCGCCCACACGCCGGCGGTCACGAGGTACCAGGACCCGCTCCGGCCGGGGACCGTGGCCCTCTGGCTGGTCGGCGCCGACGATGATGCGGCGAGGGTGTAGGTCTTCGACGCGGTGATCCCACCGGCCGGGTTGAACCGATAGCCCACATGGCTGCCGCTTGCCAGTGACAGGGTCCGCCGCGGGTTGTACAGCTCGCCCGCCCAGGCGTTCATGACCGATGCGACCGAGCTCCGGATCGACGGCAGCATCGCATTGAGGGTAGTTCCCGGGCAGCCCGTCGAGTTGTAGCTGCGATGACCCGCGATGTTGGGTACGTACCGCGTCAAGCCGGTGACCGGGTTGACGTACGTCGAGCTGCCGGTGGGGTTGATCCCGTTCACCGAGGCGGCCCACGCGAGGAGCCCGACGAGGGAGGCGCGGGCCGCCGACGTGGGGGCGACGCCGTCGAAGGTTCCGAGCAGCGCGATGCCCATGGTCCCCGAGTTGTGCTGCAGGGCATGGCCACCGGCCACGGTGAGGCCATTGCCGTTGTCGGATGTCGGGGTCTCCCCGCTCCAGTACTCGCGCGACCAGCGACCCTCGTAGACGCGTCCCGCCGAATCGATGAGGTAGTTGTAGCCAATGTCACCCCAGTCCTGAGTGACCGCGTGGTAGTGATAGATCGCGCGCACCGTGGCGGCGGGGTTCGGGTCGTAGTTCGACCCTGCCGTGTGGTGGACGATCAGCTTCTGAAGCGGGAAGTAGGCGAGACCCCAGCGGACCTCGCCGTGGCTGTCGAACCGGATCGTCTCGTCGGCTCCCCAGGCGCTGCGCGGGATCACGCCAGGAACCGAGGTCAACGCCGATGCCTGGGCACCAAGGCCGAGCGGCGGGGCGGCATGTTCCGCCCCGGCATCCATGGCCAGGACGGCGACCCCGTCCAGCGGTCGGTCGGCGGTGACCCGGACTACGCGCTTGTCTGCGGCGGTCATCACCGATCCATAGGTCTCCCCGTCGCCGCGGGCCGCGCCGACCTCGTCCACTTCGACAAGGGCCGCGGGCGTGAAGTGCTCACCATCGCTGCTGAACGCCGCCTCGACCACCGCGTCGGGGTGCCCCGGCCAGTGGACCGCGACATGGGTCGTGCCGGCGGGAAGCGCGAAGTCGTGGCCCGCGGGATCCACTGCGTGCACGGTCTCGGACGCCTGGGTCCTGATGGCCGCCGGCTTCGGTGCGGCGACGGGCACACCGGGGGCGAGCCCGGTTGCGAGCAGGGCCATCACCAGACCGGCGGCGGCGGCACGAACGGAAACCAGCTTCAGCGTGAGCATTGGAGTCACCCCGCAGACCCGGCGAGTATCGAGACCACCCTAGAACGCTCGTGTCCCGCTGGCTCTGGCCCTGTCTGCCCAGTACGATCGGCCTCTCAGCCGTGTGCCAGACTGGCCGCGATGTTCGTCCGCGGCTGCCTGGTCCTCGGCGTGCTGCTGATCGTCGCGGCGTGTGCAGGCGCGACGCCGTCGACAACCCCTTCCGGCACGGCACTCACGTGGGCGGAGGGCGACTCGCTGCACCTTGGGGTCGTGTTCACGATGCCGTTCAGCCGCGAACCCTATGACGAGCCCCCATTCAGCGATGCCGTCCTCATCCAGGAGAACGTTTCGTACGTGGGTCCGGAAGGCACGAACGTGGGCCAGGGTGTGCTGACCTCAATCGAGTACAAGGTCCCAGGCTTGGCGCTGATGTGCGCTGAAGACGCATTTGAAAACCAGCTGGGCCATGACCTGACGGATCCACCCGGTGAGCTGACCGGAGAGCTGGCGGGCGGGATCACATTCTTGGCGATCCCCGAGCGACAGGTGGTGGCGTACGGCGAGGACGGACTGCCGACCTGTTGGGAGCATTGGGGGACGTACACCGCCACCGTCCCTGACGGCAGCGGGACGAGTGAGCGGACCGGGGAATACCACGCCGTGCTGGGGACGCTCGACCTGGAGTGAGCGAGTCGGGACGCCAGGCGCCGCTCTTCCGGCGTGACCGCCCGGTCAGGGAAGCGGAAGAGGAGCGTCTGTCGGCAATTGCGACCCGATCGACGGCCTCGCGCGGCCGGCTGCGAGCCGAGGAGCCGGATCCGTTCCGGACCGCGTTCGAGCGCGATCGGGACCGGATCATCCATTCGAAGGCATTCCGGCGGCTCAAGCACAAGACCCAGGTCTTCCTCGACCCCGAGGGCGACCATTACGTCACGCGCCTGACCCACACCCTCCAGGTGGCGCAGATCGCACGGTCGTTGGCCGCCGCGCTCGCCCTCAACGAACCCCTGGCCGAGGCGATCGCTCTGGGCCACGACGTCGGGCACACGCCGTTTGGCCATACCGGAGAAGAGGCGCTTTCCCCGTACTTCCCACCGGACGGGTGGCACCACGCCGCTCAGAGCGTGCGCGTGTACGAGGTCCTCGAGGACCTGAACCTGAGCTGGGAGGTCCGGGACGGGATCCGCGCACACACCTGGAAGATCACGCCCCCGCCCAGCACGGCCGAAGCGCTGTGCATCCGCTATGCGGACCGAATCGCCTACCTCACCCACGACGCGCTCGACGCCGTGCGCGCCGGCGTCCTGGCCGAAGCCGACTTCCCGCCCCACCTCCTCGAGCGGCTCGGCCCGCCGGGCAGGCAATGGATCGGGGAGCTCATCACCGCCGTCATCGAGGAGAGCCTGCGGTCGGGCGCGGTGGCGATGGACGCCGAGACCCTCGGCCTCATGCACGAGCTCCGCGACTTCATGTTCGCACGGGTCTATCTCCGACCGGAGCAGGCGGCACAGCAGCAGGTGGCCGTGGATCTGCTTCGTCGCCTGATGGACCACCACCTCGTGCATCCCAACGAGATTCCGGCCACCTACCGTGACACCGATGCCCCCCTCGTCACCCAGGTCTCCGACTACGTGTCCGGGATGACCGACCGGTTTGCCCAGGCGGCCTCCGACCGCTTGTTCGGGCCGGAACCGTCGCGATCAGGGTGAGGGTTCGGCGGTGTGAAGGACGGCGCTGAACACGTAGGTCTGGAACGTCGCATCACCGCAGGCCAGCGCGATCTGGTCCGGCTGGTGGCCCGGGTCCGCTGACGGAGTACTGCCTTCCGGTCCGTAGACCTCCCGCGTGAGCGCGCCCGCAACGGTCAAGCCCAGGAGCACGGGCTCGCCGTCCCCCACGACCGGCTCGTCGGTCGGGTCCCCGACCGCGTCATAGAGCCGGTCGCCCCACTGGAGAGTGGGCGGACAGCCGGCCCGACCGATGGCCAGGTTGAGCGCGAGCAGGCCCAGACCGATGAACACCGCGGCGGCGAGCAGGCCACAGCCGAGAATGCGCCAGTTCATCGGCGGATCTCGAATCGGACCCAGCCGCCGCTCGCCGGTCCGCGACTGGCCTCGACCGCGTCCACCCGGGCCCCGCCAGGCCCTCCCGTGAGCTCCGCCTCGAGCGCGTCGAGGGCGCTGGCGTCGCCTTCGGCGACCAGCTCGACCGAGCGTTCGTCATCGGCATTCCGGACCCAGCCAACGAGTCCCAGCGCCGAGGCCCGTTGGACGACCCACCACCGGTATCCGACGCCCTGCACGCGACCGATCACCCGGGCGGTCAGGCGTTGGCCCGACGTCACCGTGGCGCGAGCTCGGGCCACGCCAGCATCGCGGTCTCCAGCGCGAGGCGCGGGCTCACGTTCTCCTGGAGCGCGTCCCGGATCCGCTCGATCGCGAGGGCCGCATCGGCCCAGCCCTGCGCGTCCCTCCCCCGCGCGGCAGTGGCGAGATCCGGCACGAGCTCCGAGGACGCCGCCAGCCGAGGCGCGCCGGCGGCCGCCACCGCCAGGTCGCGGGCCAGGTCGACCCACGCGTCGGTGATCGCGAGGGCGGCCGCGCGCTGCACGGCGGTCGGGGTTCGGGTCGCCGTTTC
>DASYGU010000008.1:0-6442 GCA_035999355.1 Candidatus Limnocylindria bacterium
CGCCAGCTCGGCGGCCGCCTTGTAGCGTTGCTCGGCGCCGGCGCGATCCCCGCGGGCGCGCAGGACGCGGGCCGCGGTGATGAGAGCCACGGTCTCCACCAGCCGGTTGCCGGTTTCCCGGGCGAGCTGGTGAGACCGGGCTGCCAGTGCCAGGGCACGATCGTGCTTCCCCCCGGCGAGCGCGATCTGTGCCTCGGTGTCGAGGACGGCGGCCAGGAATCGATCGTCGCCGGCAGCCTCGAACTGCTCATGGGCTTCGGTCGCCATTTCCGTGGCCCGGTCAAGGTTGCCCATGGCCAGGTAGGCCAGGGCGAGATCATTTTCAATCGTCGCCGACTCGAACGGCGCCCCGGCCGCTCGATAGAGCGCCAGCCCCTGCTGGCCCACCCGGATCGCGGCCTCCACGTCACCGGTCTCGCGGTAGGTGATCGCGAGGTTGAACAGGAAGGTCGCTCGGCGCCGATCGTCAAGATCGTCCGCCAGGCCCCGGGCCTCCTCGAGGTAGGCCAGTGAGCGCGCGTGCTCCCCGACCCGTGACTCAACCGCCGCGAGGGCGGTGAGCACGCGCATCTCGAACTCGGGCTCGACCTGAAGCCCATCGCGGACCTGGGCCAGGAGGCCCTGCAGCTGGGTGCGCGCATCCGCTTCGTTATCGGTCAGGTAGGTGCCATACGCCATCCAGTAGCGCGCGAGCGCCTCATCGGCATGGCGGCCCATGCCGGCGAAGATGCGCACCGCTTCGGATCCGGCGGCAATCGCCTCACGGCCGTGGTCCTGGCGGGCCTCCGCTTCGGCCAGTCCGCGGAGGACCTCCGCGCGGGACAGGTCGCTGAGCTCAGTCCCGACCAGGGCACGGTAGCCCTCGGCCGCCCCGGCCCATTCGCCCGATGCCAGCCGCATGTCGACCTCCAGCCGGGTCCAGGTCGGATGCGAATCGCCGAGGAAATGGCTGGCGGGCAGGCCGAGCCGATCCGCGACAAAGTTGAGGGCGACCATCGATGGGCGCGTGATACCGGTCTCGAGGGCGCTGATGTAGGCCTTCGTGTACCGATCACCGGCCAGCTGGCTCTGGGTCATGCCCGCCTGGCGGCGCGCGACCCGGATCCGCTCACCAACACGCCGCGCCAATTCGAGCGCGGCGTCCTGCTGCATGGAAGTCGCCGGGATTCGGGTTCTCGGCATCGGGCGTGAGTCTACACCTGAAAGGCAAGCACAAGTTGACCTCGAGGTCGACCGAATCACGTCGCCGAAGGTACTCCCCCGACCGAGAGTCACGGTACCCACGGGTCATTGCCCGTGCGGACCTCCGGCTGCGAGTGTCTGGGCACGTGGTTCTCACTCGCCAGGGTGAGCCGCGCCGGACGGGAGACACCACATGAGCTCCGCGACAACCGGGGGTGGTTGGCCCCGTTAGACCGATGCACGCGCGGGCACCGCGCACAGGTCTCCACCACTGATCCAGGGGGAGGACGCCACGGTTGCACATCGGCCGTGGCGTCTTCGTGTGTTCAGCCCAGCGGCGGCAGATCCTGTCGCAGGCTGAGCGCCGGGGCGAACAGGTCGCCCATCTCGGTCAATCGGGCCGGAAGACTTCGGACCGTCCATCGCTCGGGCCCGAGGAGAGGGTCATCCAGCTCGTCCCAGGTGATGGGCGCCGAGACCGGCGCCCCAGGAGCGGGGCGGACGCTGTACGGGGCGACCAGCGTCCGAATGGGGGCGTTCTGGGTGAAGTCCAGCCGTGCCCGACCGCCGCGGTCACGCTTGGACCATGCCCACGACACGAGGTCCGGCACGATCTGGCCGACCGCCCGGGACAGGCCCTCGACCCATGCCCGCGTGTCGTCGAACGAGTAGCGGTCCGCGATCGGAACCCAGATCTGGATCCCCCGCTTGCCGGTTGTCTTCGGCAAGCCGATGACGCCGAGGTGGCCGAGGGCTGTCCGGAACAGACGGGCGAGCACGACCACCTCCTCCCAGGTCGTGGCCTCCCCCGGATCGATGTCGATGAGCGCAAAGCGGGGCCGATCGGGTGCCTCGATGGTGGCGGTCCATGGATGGAGCTCGATCGCCGCCTCCTGGGCCAGCCAGGCCAGGGTCGCGATCCGATCCACGACGACGTACTGCTTGACCCCCTCGCTGTCCTGCAGCTCGCGCCGGCTGATCCAGGCCGGCGTATGCGATGGCAGGTCCTTCTGCCAGAACCCCTTGCGCGAGACCCCGTCCGGAAACCGCTGGAGCGTGAGCCCGTGGCGGCGGAGGTGGGGCACCAGCGTATTGCCCACGGTCACGTAGTAGCGCGCGAGGTCGCGCTTGGTGACCGGTGCGGTCTCAGGGTCGTCTCCCTCGGCCGACGGGAACAGGATCTTGTCCAGGTTCGTCAGGCGCACGACCTGCCCGCCGATCTCCCATTGGCCCTCGCCGTCCATCGCGTCGAGGGCGGCGAGCTCGGCGTCGCTCACGGCGGCAATCGCTCCGGGCGGCGTCACGGGCGCGGCCGGGGTGTCGCGTCGGGCGCGGCGGGGCGGATCCTCGCGGACCGTTGAGGCCACGTCCCGGTCGACGAGGACGCCGAGGAAGGTCGGTTGGCGGAGGAGCCCGTCCGGCGTCCACTCCGCGAACTCGACGCGGGCCACGATCTTCGGCTCGACCCATCGACCGCCCGGGACGGAGGCTGCATGAGCCGCGGGCGGATCGGAACGGGAGATGGAGGCGAACGCCGCCAGCAGCTCGCGTCGAGTCCTCGCGTCGAGCCCGCTCCCGACCTGGCCTGCGTGGACGAGGCCGTCCGGGCCCATGACCGCCACGATGAGCGAGCCGATATCACTCGTGCTCCCCTGCCGCGGCAGCCAGCCGATGACGGCCACGTCCTGCTCCGAGCGGACCTTGATCTTGACCCAGTCCGGCGACCGCTCGCCGGGGCGGTATCGGCTCGTGCGCCGCTTGGCGACGACGCCCTCGAGACCGCCGGCCAGGGCGGCGTCCAGAAAGGCAGACCCCTCGCCCGCGACATGGGTCGCATAGTGGACCAGCGGATGCGGGCGGAGCACGCGTTGGAGCAGGCGCTTGCGTGACTCGAGCGGGACGTCGAGGAGCGACGTGCCGTCGAGATGAAGCAGGTCGAAGGCCTGGTACAGGATGGGAGCGGGCGAGGACCGATCGGACGAACGCTTCTTGTCCTCCGTCGATCGCGGTCGGCGACGGCCCGTGCGCGACTCGAGGCCCATGAGGCCGGTCCGCTCCTGGAGGGCGGAGAAGCTCGGCCGACCGTCGGGACCGAAGGCCACGACCTCGCCGTCGACCACAGCCTCACGGGCGTTGATCCATGATGGCGGCCCGGCGAGCTCGGGGAAGTACGAAGCCCCGTCGGACCGGTTTCGGGTCCAGAGCTTGACCTTGCCGTCTCGGACCACGGCCTGGACCCGGTACCCATCCCACTTCACCTCGTGGAACCAGCTCTCGTCCTCGTACGGCCGCTCGCCGGCCGTGGCCAGCATCGGCGACACGAACTCGGGAAGCGGCGCCTCGCGGGCGGCCGACAGGTCGATGGGCGCCTCCGGCGCGGGAGGCGGGGCCTCGAACCGCGGCTCCCGCCCGGCCGCGAGCTCGTCGTTCGTCCGTCCCGTCTTCACGCTCCGGGCCTGGGTCTCGGCGTCGAACCCGGCCTCCGCGTGCTCGTCGCGCTTGTGGATGAGGAGCCATGGATCCCCGCCCTCCGTTCGACCCTGGTCATCGGTGCGACCCCGGGTTTTGACCAGGGTGAAGCGGCCGCGAAGCCGCTCTCCGTGGAGCCGGAACTTCAGCTCGCCGGCGGCCACCGCGGCCGCGGGCGCATCGGTCTCCTCCGGCTCGTACCTGCCCCAGTCCCACACGATCATGTCCCCGGCGCCGTACTCGCCCTTCGGGATCGTGGCCTCGAACTCGAGATACTCGATCGGGTGGTCCTCGGTCTTCATCGCCAGCCGGCGCTCGTCTGGATCGAGGGTCGGGCCGCGGGGCACGGCCCAGCTGGCCAGCACCCCGTTCATCTCGAGCCGGAGGTCGTAGTGGAGTCGCGTCGCGCGGTGGCGCTGGACGACGAACCGACCGCTGGTCTCGATCGGCGCCGCGCCGGCCGGCTCCGGCGTCTTCGCGAAGTCGCGCTTGGACCGATACGTCTCCAGGGGCATCGGTCAGGCCAGATACGGGATGAGCTGGTCGAGCCGCTCCACGACCGTGGTGGCACCGAACTGACCCAGCTCGGTGGCGCTCGAGGCGCCGGTGGCCACCGCGATGGGCGCCATCCCGGCCGCGCTGGCGGCCAGCACGTCCCAGCGTGAGTCGCCCACGCACCAGCACGTCGCGGGCGGTACCTCGAGCCGTGCGGCGGCGGCGAACAGGAGGTCGGGCTCGGGCTTCGCCTGCTCGACCGCGAGGCCATCGACCACGGTTGGCCACGGATCGAGGCCGAGCGCCGTGACCGACGCCCGGACCTGGTCCGGTCGGGAGGACGTCGCAATCGCCCAGGCCAGCCTCGTCTCGCCGAGCGCGGCGAGGAACTCGGGCACCCCGGGCAGGGGCCGGGGGTCGGTGTTGAGCTCGGAGTAGATCTCCCCAGCCCGCTGGTCGATGGATTCGGCACGGTCCGGCGCCAGCTCGCGGCCGGTCCGCTCCGCGACCTGCCCGGCGAGCCACTTCCCGTCCGAGCCGATGAGGGACGCCACGTGGTCGCGCTCGGCATCGATCCCGAACTCGGCAAAGGTCCGCAGCCAGGCGTCGATCCGGGTCGGGACGGTGTCCACCAGGGTCCCGTCGAGGTCGCAGATCACGGCGCCGGGGCGCGGTGGCCGGGTGCCTTCCAGCGGAGCCATCGGTCTACGATAGCCGCCGCATGCCGTCCGAGTTCCGCGCGCTGTGGCCGCTGGATCCCGCCGTCGACTTCATGAACCACGGCTCGTTTGGGGCTGCCCCCACCGCGGTGCTCGAGGCGCAGGCGGACATCCGCCGGCGCATGGAAGCGGAGCCGGTTGCCTTCTTCTCGCGCGACCTCGAGGGCCTCCTGGCCGCGGCTCGGAGCGCGCTCGGCGAGTTCGTCGGCGCCGAGCCTGACGACCTTGCCTTCACCGACAACGCCACGACCGGGGTCAATGCCGTCCTCCGCTGGCTGCCCCTCGGCGCCGGAGACGAGCTGCTGACCACCGACCACGAGTACAACGCCTGCCGCAACGTGCTCGCACGTGCCGCAGACGCAACCGGCGCGCGACTCGTGGTCGTCCCGCTGCCGTTCCCTACCGAGGGCCCATCCGACGTGCTCGAACGGATCCTGGCCGCGGTCACGCCGCGGACCCGGATCGCGCTGATCGATCACGTCACCTCCGCCACCGCGCTCGTGCTGCCCATCGAGGAGCTCGTGGCCGAGCTGACCGCCCGAGGGGTGGACACGCTGGTCGACGGTGCCCACGCGCCGGGCATGCTCGACCTCCAGCTCGACGAGCTCGAGGCCGCGTATTACGTGGGCAACCTGCACAAGTGGGTCTGCGCCCCGAAGGGGTCGGCGTTCATCCACGTGCGCCGTGATCGACAGGCCGGATTCCACCCGCTGGTCGTGAGCCATGGCGCGAACTCGGATCGGACCGATGTGTCTCGTTTCCGACTGGAGTCCGACTGGACCGGGACCCGGGACCCGAGCGCGTGGCTGTCCGTACCCACCGCCCTCGAGTTCATCGGCGGGCTGCTCCCCGGCGGCTGGTCCGCCGTGCGCCTGCGAAATCGCGATCTCGCGCTCCGAGGCCGTGACCTACTCTGCGCCGCCCTCGCGATCGCGTCCCCCGCCCCCGACGCGATGCTGGGCTCGATGGCCAGCGTCCCGCTCCCCGAGGAATCCGCAGCGGGGCGCGTGCAAGGCGTGGACCTGTACGGCGATCCGATCCACGACGGCCTCATGGCGCGGGGCTTCCAGACCATGATCACCCCGTGGCCTGCTCGGCCGGACGACGGCCCGTGGCGACGCGTGATCCGGATCAGCGCCGCCCTGCACAACGACCTCGACCAGTTCGAGCGGCTCGCCAACGCCCTGCTCGAAGTCCTCACCGAGCAGCCCGCCGCGGCCACGGCCTGAGCCGCGAGCCTTCCGACGCCACCCGACGATGCCCCTGGACCTGGCGCTCCTCAATCCCGACCCGATGGTCGAGCTCGCCCGCTGGGTCGCCGATGCCGAAGCCGCCGGCCACCGGTTGCCCAACGCATTTGCGCTGGCCACCGCCGACCCGACCGGCCGACCCATGGTCCGGATGGTGCTCCTCACCGACGTGGATGCCGACGGACTCCGGTTCCACACCAACCGGGACAGCGCGAAGGGCCGGGACATGGCCGCGAACCCCCGCGCGGCGGCCGTCTTCTGGTGGGAGGGAACGAACCGCCAGGTGCGGGTCAGCGGCGTGGTCGCCCCGCTGGACGACGCCGAATC
>DASYGU010000021.1:0-6888 GCA_035999355.1 Candidatus Limnocylindria bacterium
ATTCGTCGGTGGCTGGATTGGGAGCGAGGCGCTTGGCGCGCTGAGCACATGGGGCCCCGAGTTTGAAGGCCTGTACATCCTGCCTGCGATCATCGGCGGGATCGCGCTGGGTGGCTTTGTGGACTTCTTTGTCCGCCGCGCCACCGGTGGAAGCTACCTGGAGCCACGGCCGATCTAGCCGTTCGCTCATTCCTGTTGGCAGTGGCCGTCACGACGACGGCCACTGCCCCTCTATTGGGCTGGCCAAGCTAACCCTGCTCTGCGGCTCATCGCGATCTTCCGGCCATCATCGCCCGCACCCGCCGCTCCGCGTCGTTTCGCCGGACGGAGCAGACGGACACTGAGCCGCCGAACGAGTAGAGCAGGTCTAGGTCGAACGCGATCCGCGGCAGGTCGGTGACCTGCCAGGTCACGTCGCGAACATGGGGCATGTCCGGCTCGCCTTCGCGGATCCATCGGTAGGGACCGCGAATCTCACCGACCGCGATCTCCGGCTGCCCCAGGAAGGGAACCACCACCGCGTCACCGACCTTCATCCGCGAGACGAATGCCCACAGCTGAGCGACCTGGGTGCTGACGTGATTCTCCGAGCGCTCGGGGTGCGCCCCGCGGTAGGCGGCCTTCAGCGTGTCGCGATCCGGGTAGCGGGACAGGTCGCCGAGCTCACCCCAGCCGATCCCGATGATCGAACGGGCGAGGAACCGCTCCTCGCGGATACCGCCGCGGCCGCCCTTCACGACCCACAGGGTCATGTCAGCCCGCGGCAGGCGGCGTGGCGTCCGAAGCCGGGATGTTGGGTGCGGCCGCTTCGGAGGTCCGGCGGTCGAAGGCGGTGGCCGTGACGTAGGCGGCGACCGTGGCCAGCACCGCGGCCGGGATGGCGTCGGCGCCCGCCGAGCCAACGAGCAGGGCGGAGAACACCATGGAGGTCACCACCAGTCGGGTCTGGGCGGTCATGGCCGCCGCAGCGCCCACCGCGATGGCGAGGGTTGGTGACATCCCGAACAGCTGTACCGCGAAGTCGGCAACGCCGATGCCAATGAAGAGGGCCGGGAAGATCGGCCCGCCGCGGAAGCCGGACGCCAGGCTGATGACGTAGGCCAGCGCCTTGGCCACCAGCAGGATGACGAGGGCCATGACCGATGGCTGGGCGACGACGGCGGGGATGGACTGCTGGCCCGAAAACAGGACGTCCTGCGGGTTCGCCCCCAGTCCGCCGGCGCCGAGGGCGAGGAGCCCCACGGCCAGTCCCCCGGCCACCAGGCCGATCGTCACACCGGCATTTGATTCGCCCAGGAGCCGCTGCCCGCCATCGTGGATCCACTCCGCGAGGCGGCGGACGCCCACCATCACGACCGCAATAGCGACGCCGAGCGCGACCGCCATCAGCAGGTCCGGGACCGTCGTGCCAATGTATGGCTCCAGGTCCGGCACGGTGAGCCCCGGCGGCGCTGTGCCGGTGTACGCGCCCACGCCGACGAAGATCAGGTAGCCCAGGGCAGCGGCCACGAACCCGGGCAGCAGGGCCCCAATGAGCGCCCTGCCGGCCCCGATCCCGCCCTCGGTCAGCATCACCCCGGCCACGAGGGGCCCGCCGAACAGGCTCGAGATGGCCGAGAACTGGCCGGCGGTGGACAGGACCCCGGTCTCGCGCGGAGTGGTCCGGACCAGCGAGGTCAGGGCCACTCCCACCGCGGAGCCCAGGGCCATGACCGGGGCCTCCGGGCCGAGGACCAGGCCGAAGCCCAGCGTGCCCAGGGCCGCCAGCGCGACACCGGGGATCGCGCGGGGCGAGGTGGGGATGGCGCTGATCCCGTCCATCGGGGAGTGGCCGCCGTTCCCCGGCAGGAGGATCCGCGTCGCGGCGACGATGATCGCGCCGACGACCGGCAGGCCCACGACCAGGTACCACGGGGCCGTGGTCTCGCCCAGTGCGGCGGGCAGATCGGTCCACAGCAGGTGCTCCAGCTCGTGGACCAGGGTGAAGAAGACCACCGCCAGCAGGGCCGCCGGGATTCCGATCACGGCCCCGAAGAGCGAGAGCCGCACCAGCCAGCGCCCTGACGCCTCGTTCATCGCGTCTCCTCGTCAGGTAGGTCCGCATGATGCGCGGATCGGTCGACCCAAATGGTCGAGGTGCCGCGCGACTGGGTCAGGGTCGGTCGATCCCTCCCGTCCGAACGGTTGGCGTGACGCCCCAGCGGAGTCTGCGGACGGCGACCAGCACGCCGAAGGCGGCCAGGATGAGGATCGCTGCGGCGGCGATGGAGGCCTCCAAGTCGCCGGACTGGAACTCGGAGTACACGACCAGGGGCAGGGTCCGGGTCACCCCCGGCAGGTTGCCGGCGAACATGATCGTGGCTCCGAACTCGCCCAACGCTCGGGACCAGCACAGGACCATCCCGGTCGCCAGGGCCGGGGCCGCCAGCGGCAGAGTGACCCGGCGGAAGACCGATGACTCCTCCGCGCCGAGGTCTCGGGCGGCGTCCTGCAGCTGCCGGTCCACGCTGCTGATCCCGGTTCGCGCGGTACGGATAAAGAACGGGGCGGCCACGAACGTCTGGGCCAGCACGACCGCAAGGGTCGTGAACGGGATCCGGATCCCGGCCAGCTCGAGGGCCCCGCCCAGCACCCCGCTCCGCCCGAACATGAGAAGCAGAGCCAGCCCGGCCACGGCCGGTGGGAGCACGATCGGCAGATCCACGATCGACTCCACCACGCTCGAGCCGCGGAACGTCCCGCGGGCGAGGAGCAGGGCCAGCGGCGTGCCAAAGATCACGACCAGAGCGAGGCTGACCGCGGTCGTGGCAAGGCTCAGGACGAGGGCGTCCCGGACCGCTGGCGACGTGACGGCCTCGACGATGGCCCCGCCCGCAACGGCACGGACGACGAGACCGACGACCGGAACGGCCAGGAACAGGAGTGCCAGGACCGACAGGCCAACGACGCCGGCGCCTCCAACCCCGCCGACCGACCGAGTGGTCACGGTCCGATGAAGCCGAACTCCGCCAGCATCGCCTGCCCGTCGGGGCCGGCCAGCCAGGTCAGGAATGCTTCGGCCGCCTCGAGGCGATTGGAGTCCGAGATCACGCAGCCGCCGTAGACCGCGTGGGTGTTCGCGTCCTCGGGAATCTCGATGATCTGGACATCGGCCGAGGACTCCGCATCGGTCTGGTACACGAACCCGGCGTCGCCCTCGTCCAGCTCGATCTTGGTCAGGACGCCGCGGACGTTGTCCTCCTCGGACACGACGTTGGCGGCATACGCATCGGCGAAGCCGGCCGGGTAGTCCGGCAGCCCGGCGAGGTTGGCCACGACCTCCGCGACGTACGAAGTGATCGGCACCTCGGCACCCGCGGCGATGATCTGGATGCCCGCGGTGGCCAGGTCGGCCGGGGACTCGATCCCAGCCGGATTGTCCATCGGTACGACCAGGGCCACGGAGTTCCCGGCGTACTCGACCGTCTCCACGCCGATGCCCGCCTCGACCAGGGTGTCAGGGTTGGAGGTGTCCGCCGAGAGGTACACGTCGGCTGGAGACCCCTCCTCGATCTGGGTCCGCAATGCGGCCGACGAGTCGGTCGCGATGACCAGATTGGTTCCCGGCACCGCCGCCTCGTACTCCACGTCGATCTCATCCAGGGCGTCCTGGAGCGAGGCTGCACCGAGGATCGTGAGCTCGACGTCTTCGACCGAAGCCGCCGCAGATGGTTCGTCCACGCTGGCCGATGGGTTGGCCGATGCCGATGGCTGGCAGGCAGCCAGGACGAGCGCCATGGCCAGGACGGCGAGGAGCGTGCGGGGGGTGGCTCGACGTGTCATCGGTCTGCGGGGACCTCCACGATCACGTTCGTGGACTTCACGACGCAGACGGCCTCCTTCCCGACCTGGAGATCGAGATCGTCGACGGCCTCGGTGGTCATGATGCTGACCAGCCGGTGCGGGCCGGCCTGCACCTCGACCACGGCGACGACCTTGTCGCGCTGGATGCGGGTCACCACACCGGGGAAGCGGTTACGGGCGGACTGGGCCACGATCGGTCGATCGGTCTCGGTCCGGCGCCGCTCCGTGAGGAGGCGAGTGACCTCGGCAAGCGGAACGCTCCGCTGACCGCCGGCGGTCCGAACCGTCCTCAGCTGCTTGTCATGCTCCCATCGGCGGAGGGTCTCGACCGATACGCCGAGCATTTCGGCGGCTTCTCCGATCCGAACCTCCATACGGAGGAATGTACGCCGCTGGAGTCAGGAATGTCTAGGTATTGGGATCCGAGGGGAGGTCTGCCGGGGTGACCGTGATCGTTCCGGTCATCTCATCCGGGTGGGTGCCGCACTGATAGTGGATCAGGCCCGCCTCCTGGAACGTGAACTCGAAGGTGTTTCCCGGTTCGACCATGAGTGGATCGGTCGGGAGCTCGCCATCGAGGAACTGGATGGAGTGGGCCACGCCGTCGGTGTTCGACCAGATCACCGTGGTGCCCACCGGGATCGTGATGTCTGCTGGATCGAACTCCGGCGCGGGCGTGATGGTGACCGTCTGCGTCTCGAACGGGGTGTCCGACGCCGCGCAGGCCACGAGCGAGAGGGCCAGGAGGGCGACCGCCAGCAGGGCGGTGGGACGAGGGTGCAGAGCGGGCAGCATCAGGGACGTGATGGTACGCCCCCTCGCTTGGCCAGAGCACGGTCCTCCCGACTGGCTCGCTCTAGAACGAGTCCATACTATTGGTAGACCGATGGCACCGCGATCACGACCGACCGAGCACGATATCGACCGGGTCGGGCTCCTGGCCGAGCCCGTCCGCCGTCAGCTGTACGAGCTCGTCGCGAGCACGCCCGAGGCCGTGAGCCGGGACCACGCCGCGTCGGCCCTCGATATCGGTCGACCGCTGGCTGCGTTCCACCTCGATCGCCTGGTCGAGGGCGGGCTGCTGGAGGTCGAGTACCGACGGCGTTCCGGGCGATCTGGGCCCGGCGCGGGCCGGCCGGCAAAGTTCTACCGGCGAGCCGCGGACCGGCAGGTGGACATCTCGCTGCCGGCACGGCGGTACCGCCTGGCGGCCGAGATCCTGGCCGACGGCCTGGACCGCGCCGCGGAGCCCGCGGCGATGGACGGCGTTCGCGACGCCGCGCGGGCGACGGGGCGCCGGCTGGCCCATGACGCGATTGGCAGCCAGCCGCCGCGGGCGGCGCTGATGCAGGTGCTCACCGATGGCGGGTTCGAGCCGTTCGAGGAGCAGGGCGTGATCCGGCTGCGGAACTGCCCGTTCGACGCTCTGGTCCAGGACCACCGCGACCTGACCTGCGGCCTGAACCTCACGCTGCTGGAGTCGGTGGCCGCAGAGCTGCCCGGCACGGGGCTCACCCCCGTGCGGCGGCCACGCGACGGGCTGTGCTGCGTGGAGTTCGTGCCGGAGCGCGCGACCTAGAGCGTCGTCCGGAGTGCGCGGAAGCGCGTGGGCAGTCCCGGCGCGGTGACCTGGTACAGGACATCAGGCCGGGGAAAGCCGCGGAGCCGATGCTCGCCCAGGTTGGTGAATCCCACCTCGGCGGGGACGAGCTCGACCATCGCCTCGTGGGCGGTCCGCGAGACGAGCACCTGCCCCCCGTGCGCAACCTGGCAGACGCGGGCGGTGGCGTGCACGGACAGACCGAAGTACGCGCCATCGGTCAGGGTCGGATGACCGCGGTGGATGCCCGCCCGAACCCGCACCGGTTTCTTGGTGGGCCACGCCTTGTCCGTCATTCGGCGCTGGATGGCGACAGCGGCCGCCAGCGCATCCGGCGCGTGGGCGAACGCGCCAAGGAATTCGTCGGCATGGACCTCCACCTCATGGCCGCCGGCGGCCCGGACCTTGTCGCGGATGATGCGCCGGATATCGGACAGGACCGCCCCGTATCCCTCTTCCAGCTCACTCAGCAGCGAGGTCGAGTCCTCGACATCGGTCATCAGGAAGGTCACCACCCCGGTCGGCAGGGCGGCCCCGCGCCGGGATGCCGTATCGGTCTGGCCCCGTCGGCGCTCGGTCCGCAGCTGCGACTGGATGAATCCCACCGGCACCACCCCGTACTTGCGGGCCGCTTTCAGGAGTCGCGTCCGGGCCTCGTCTCGCGCCGCCTCGGACTCGAACTGGACCTGGTTGAACCGCGACAGGGCCGAACGGACGTGCGGCTCGTCGAAGATCGGCAGCCGGCGCACGCCCTTGGAGTCGATGTACGCGAACGCGCCTCGGGGCATCCGCGCGCGCTGCTTGTCGGTGAGCTTGGCCACGCCTAGACCCCTGCCTGCTCCGCGAGCGAGGCCAGGTCCGGTACCTCGAGGTCGGGCGTCGCATCGGCCGGCGGCGTCGCGCCGGACCCGGGCCGGTCGTGACGGCGGTTGACCCACACCGTGGTCATCCCGAGCTCCTTGGCCGGGGCGTGGTCGTGGTACAGGCTCTGTGCCACGTGGAGGACGCGTTCCTTGGGCACGTCCAGGGCCCGGAGGGCGAGGACGAACGGGGCGATGCTCGGCTTGTAGTCCTGCGCCTGCTCGGCCGTGACCACCCACTCGAAATTGACCTCCAGCCGCCGGGCGGAGGCGGCGAACAGGTCGTCGTCGCAGTTGGTGATGACGCCCAGCCGACACCGATTCGCCAGCCGGTGGAGCGCATCGGTCGAATCCTCAAATGGAGGCCAGTCCGCGACCGACTCGCTGAATCCGGCAAGCTCTTCGGCCGTCACCTCCGCGCCGAGCTCGTCGGCGACGCCACCGAGCGAGCCGGCAAGGACGCCGCGGTACGACTGGTACGGCCCGGCCTCAAGCCCCGATTCGTGCCGAGCGTAGCGTTCGAGGACGTCATCGTCGGTCACGGTCACGTCGTGCGCGGCGAGGATCGGCTGGATCGCGGAGAGG
>DASYGU010000141.1:0-9356 GCA_035999355.1 Candidatus Limnocylindria bacterium
AGGTTTTCCATGACCGTCAGCTCGACGTCGAGGTTGTCCTCCTGCGGCACGACCCCGATGCGGGACTTGATCCGCGTCCCGTCCTTGCTCGGGTTCATGCCCACCACGCTCAGCGCACCGTCGGTCACCGGGCTGATGCACGCGATCATGCGCATGGTCGAGGTCTTGCCCGCGCCATTGGGCCCGAGGAACCCGAACGCTTCCCCGACGTGGACATCGAAATCCACGCCGTCGACCGCCGTGAAGTCGCCGAAGCGCTTCGTCAGTTCGCGGGCATGGATCAGGACGTCGGTCTGGGCGGTCATGGGGACCGCTGATTGTAGGGACCGATGCCGAACCCGTCAGGCGCGTCCGGCGGGTCCAGTGGAGCAGCGCGGTGCTAGCCTCGGCTCATGAGCCCGGTCGCCGGTCAGTTCCTGCTGGACGGGTCCGCGCTCGGGTTCGAGCCGGGAGACACCGTCGCGGTCGCCGTCGTCCGCGCCGCCCAGCACCCGGGCCACGGCGGGACGTTGTGCCTGGCAGGTGACTGCGGCAACTGCGTCGCCGAAGTCGAGGGCATTGCCTACGTCCGCACCTGCCTGACCCCGGCCGCGGACGGGATGGCCGTGACCCGCCATCCGACCGACGGTCCCCCGCGCTGGCACGCCGAGCCGCGCGAGACGGAGGTCCCGGTTGCGCATGACGAGACCGATGTCGCAGTCATCGGCGGTGGCGATGCCGGGCGGGCCGCCGCAACGGCCGAGGAGCAGGCGGGTCGCCGCGTACTCGTCCTGGACGGCCCCGCAGGCGACGAGGTCGTGGCCGTGTACGCCGGCCCAACGGTCATCGTCCGTCGCCATGGGGCGATGGTCCACATCCGCGCGACGGAGGTGGTGGTCGCCACCGGCACCGCGGAGACCCAACCCGTGGGGCCAGGCAGTCGGTTGATCGGTCTCCTGACCTCCCGTGCCGCCCAGCAACTCCACGCGGCGGGGGTGGACCTGGGTCGGGCAGTCGCCGTCGGTCCTGTGCCGGCCGGCGTCCCATGCACGGCTCTTCGCGGTTCGCTGCTGCGGCTGGAGGGGGATTCCCGGGTCAGCGCGGTGGTCACTCGTGACGCGGAAGGGGAGAACCGGGTCGAGTGCGACACCGTGATCCTGGATCTGGGTCGGTCGCCGCGCGACATGCTGTCCCGGATGGCGGGCGACCTGCCGGTCCGGGTCGTGGGCTCGGCCGCCGAGACGCACCCGCTCCCGCCGCCACCGACCGCGGGCGTGGTGTGCCCGTGCGTGGGCACCACCGTCGACGACCTGGAGGGCGTCTGGTCGCGTGGCTTCCGTGAGCTCGAGCTCATCAAGCGGGCCAGTCTGGCGGGAACGGGCACGTGCCAGGGGAGCGTGTGCATGCCCCACGTCCTGTCGTGGATCGCGGCTCGGACCGGGGAGGCGCCCCCGCCGTTCACCGCGCGCCCCGCATCGCGCCAGATCACCCTGGGCGAGGCCGCGGCCGATGTACACCTCGACGCCTTCCGTCGGACCCCGCTCCATGACGAGCACCTCGCGCTCGGCGCTCGGATGGATCGGTTCGGTGGGTGGTGGCGGCCGTGGCACTACGGCGACCACCTGGCCGAGTACCGCGCCGTCCGGGAGGCGGTGTCGCTGGGCGACGTCTCCACCCTCGGCAAGTTCATCGTCGCCGGACAGGACACGGTCGAGTTCCTCCAGCGCCTGTACCCCACCGATGTCTCGACCATTCGCCCCGGCCGCTCCCGCTACGCGCTCCTGCTGAACGAGCGGGGGCACGTCATCGACGACGGGATGATCTGCCGCGAGACCGAGGACCGGTTCGTCCTGACGTTCACTACCGGCGGCGCCGGAAACGCCGAGATGTGGATGCGCGACTGGCTCGAGACCTGGGGCCTGCAGGTCCACCTTATGGACCGGACCATGTCCCTCGCCGCCATCAACGTCACCGGTCCGCGAGCGGCCGAACTACTGGCACGCGTCGGGCTAACCGATCCGCTCCGCTTCCTCCAGCACGCCCATGTCGAGGTCGCCGGGATCCCGGCCCACGTCATGCGTCTGAGCTTCACCGGCGAGGCCTCGTTCGAGATCCACCATCCCGTTGACCGGTCGGTCGACCTGTGGCGCGGCCTCATGGCGATGGGGGGTGACATGGGCATCCGGCCCCACGGCCTCCAGGCACTGTTCGCCCTGCGCCTGGAAAAGGGCCACGTGATCATCGGCATGGACACCGAGCTGGACTCCACCCCGCGGCGGCTGGGCATGGACTGGGCGGTGAACATGGACAAGCGCGACTTCCTCGGCCGCGACGCCCTGGCTCGGACCGCGGCCCTGCCCGACCACCGGCGTCTCGTCGGCCTGACGATGGACGGACCGGCCCCCACCGAGGGCAGCCCGATCTGGTCCGATGGCGACGTCATCGGTCATGTCACCTCGACCTTTGCCTCGCCCACCCTTGGTCACGCGGTGATGCTGGGCTGGCAGAAGCGGACCCCATTCCCCGAACAGGTAGAGGTGGATGGGCGGACTGCCACGGTGGGCGCCCCGCCGTTCTACGACCCGGAGGGTGCCCGTGCGCGCGCCTGAGCCGCTGCCCGCCACACGAGTCGTGGCCGCACCAGCCGTGCTGGACGGGATCGCGACCGACGGTGGAATCACCCTCCGCCTGGCGGTCGACGAGGCCCTGGTCCTCGGAGGGGGAGCCGTGGTTGACGACGAGGCCGCCCTGGTGGAGGACGAGGCCGGGTTCGTCGGCTGGTGGCTGACGCCTGACGAGCTGACGGAGGTCGCCCATCACCTCGAATGGACGATTCCGGCTGAACGACCGGCGCTTGCCCAGGGCCTGGTGGCCGGCGTCCCGGCCCGGCTGTGGCTGACCGAGGAGCGGTCGCTCCTCCTGGTCTCGGGCGCGTACGCCCACGAGCTCGTCGAGCGTCTGCCATGAACGAGTTCGTCGAGACCATCCTCGACCTGCCCTGGCACGAGCCGAAGGGTTCGTACGACGTCGTCATCGTGGGCGGCGGTGGGCACGGCCTCGCGACGGCGTATTACCTCGCCACGCGACACGGCATCACGAACGTAGCGGTGGTCGAGGCCAACTACATCGGCTCCGGCAACAGCGGCCGGAATACGACCATCATCCGGGCCAACTACGGGATCCCCGAGTCCGTGCGCTTCTACCAGCACAGCCTCGAGCTGTACGCGACTCTCGAGGACGAGACCGAGTGCTGGATCATGCATTCGACCAAGGGCCTGCTGTGGCTCGCCCACACCGAGTGGGGGATGCGCGCCGAGCGGGCGCGGACGCTCATGAACCAGGCCTGCGGCGCCGAAACGGTGATGGTCACGCCGGAGGAGGCGAAAGCCCTGTGTCCGGCGCTGGACCTGTCCGGCGGCGGTCGCTACCCGATCCTTGGCGCCTCGTACCATCCCGGCGCGGCTACCGCCCGCCACGACCGAGTGGTCTGGGCCTATGCCCAGGGCGCGCTCCGGCGCGGGGTTCACATCATCCAGCACACCCCGGTCATCGGCCTGCTCCGTGATGGCGCCAGGGTGACTGGCGTCCAGACCGAGGCCGGACCGATCTCGGCCGGGATCGTCCTCAGCGCGGTCGGCGGCCGGGTGACCGAGCTGGCCGGCATGGCCGATGTTCGACTGCCGATCCGGACCCATCCGCTCCAGGCGTTGGTCACGAACGCGTATGCCCAAGGTCTGGGCCCGATCGTCAGCGACTCGGAGCTGCTGTGCTACGTCTCGCAGACGGCGCGCGGCCAGATGCTGATGGGCGCGGAGTTCGACTCCCAGCCGAGCTACTCGATGGCCTCGTCGTTCGAGTTCCTCCAGAGCGTGGCCGCCAAGGTGACCCGGTTCCTCCCGTTCCTTCGCGACCTCCGGGTCCTCCGCCAGTGGACCGGGATCTGCGACATCTCGCCGGACTACTCGCCGATCATGGGCGAGACCGGCGCGGACGGCCTGCTGGTGACGACCGGTTGGGGGACCTGGGGCTTCAAGGCCATCCCGGCCGGCGGCGAGGCGATGGCCGAGCAGATCGCCACCGGCGTGGCGCCGTCGCTGATCGCATCCTTCGGGCTGGACCGATTCGCCCGCGACCACGCCATGGCCGACCAGGGATCGGCCGGGACCCGGTGAGGAGTCTCGTCTGATGCTGTGGATCACGTGCCCGACCTGCGGGGAGCGGCCGGTGACCGAGTTCCGGTTCGGCGGCGAGCTGCCCCACGTGCCGGAGCACCTGACCGATGACGCCGAGCGGAATCTGGACTACGTCTGGATGTTCGACAACGTCGCCGGCGTCACCACCGAGCGTTGGTTCCATGCCACAGGCTGTCGCCGCTGGCTGACCCTCCGTCGTGACACCCGCACCGACCAGGTGGTGGCTTGACCGACGCCCTGTTCCCGACTCCGGACATGGAGATCACGCACATCCTGGTCGTGTCCGACATCGCGGCCTCGGAGCGGTGGTACGTGGACGTGCTGGGCGCCGAGCTGGTCGGCTCGTACGGGTCCTCGGTCGTGCTCCGCTTCGCCGGGGCGTGGCTCCTGCTCGTGACCGGCGGGGAGCCGACCGCGGACAAGCCCATGATCACCTTCGCCGCCCCCTCCGACCCGGGCCGCGTGGATCACTCGTTCACGATCCGGGTCCAGGACTGCCAGGCCTCGTACGAGGTGCTCCGGGCCCGCGGTACGGAGTTCCTGACCCCGCCCTACGACTGGGGTGGCGAGGTCCGATGCTTCTTCCGCGACCCCGATGGCCACCTGTTCGAGATCAGCGAGCGCCGCGGCTAAGGCTCGTCTAGGCCTCCCATGTCTCGCCCGGCTCGAGGGCCACGACCTCGGCATCAGTGGCCTCGGCCAGCTCGGTTGGCGTGCCGGCGAGGATCGGGAAGGTGCCGTAATGGACCGGGATGACGGTCCGCGCCCCGATGAGGGCGACTGCGCGCGCCGCATCGGCCGGACCCATCGTGTAATGGCCGCCGATGGGCATGACCGCGATCGTGGGCGACCAGCGCTCACGGACGAGGGCCATGTCGCCGAACAGGTCGGTGTCGCCGGTGTGATAGACGGTCGTTCCGTCCTCGAAGCGGATGACCCATCCCCAGCAGCCCACCTCGCGCGACGTGGGACCGCCGCCGGTCAGGCTCACGGCCCCGGTGTGGTCGGCGTGGACCATCGTGAAGCCGATTCCCGCGGCCTCGAACGTGCCGCCCTTGTTCATGCCGACCGCCTCGACACCCCTCTCCCCGAGATAGAGGCTCAGCTCGTGCGACCCGACCACCGTCCCGCCGCGACCAGCCAGGTCCACGAGGTCGACCGCGTCATCGCCGACGTGGTCGAAGTGACCATGGGTCGGGGCGACGACGTCCACCTGCCACGGCTCCGGCGGCGCGACGTAGGTCGGCGCGCCGATCCATCGGTCCACCCAGACCCACTTGTCGGCGGGCGACTGGTACAGGATGCCGCCGTGGCCGAGCCGGGTGATGCGCAGTCTGGCCATGTGGTCATGCTCCTCGATTGGCGGATTTGAGCTGCTCCTGCAGGCGAGGGATGGCTCGATCCACCAATCGCCCGTAGACCGATGCAAAGAGCCGCCCGAGTAGGGAGCGGCGGTCTCCGTCCTCGGAGACGGTCCAGGTCATCCGAGTTCGGCTCCCGTCCTGGGCGAAGCGGTGGTCGTAGCGGATCGTGAGCCAAAGCACCTTGCCGACCCACTCCCAGCCGGCTCCCTCGGCGTAGGAGGAGACGCGGAACTGGCTTCGGCCAAGCGGTCGGAATGAGAGGCTGCCCGTGCTGTTCGGGCCGATCGGGCCGGCCGGCTCGACCTGGACCCTCCGGAGGTGGGGAGCCCAGCCCGGCCATGCCGACACCTCGGCGAGTGCGCGCCACGCCTCGGGGAGCGGCTGCTCGACCGAGAACTCGCGGCGCAGGAGTTCGGCGGCCACGAGCCGAGTCTATCAACCGGGGATCACGAGCCGTCCGCCGGTCGCCACGCGGTCGAGCCATGATGCCTCGCGGGCCATGGTCGTCTCCGCGCCGTGCCCGGGCAGGACACGAGTCTCAGGTGGGATCTCGTGGTGCAGCCGGGTGAGCGAGACGACCATCTGGGCGTCATCGCCACCGGACAGGTCCGTGCGGCCGTACGAGGCGCGGAACAGGACGTCGCCGCTGAGTAGCAGCCCGCGATCGGCCTCGTACAGGCAGACCGATCCCTCCGAATGGCCGGGCGTGTGCAGGATCCGGAACGTCAGCTGGCCGATGGACAGGGTCTCGCCTTCGAGCAGGTCCCGATCGGCTTGGCTGGGCTCGACCTCGAAGCCGTAGATATTGTCCCCGGCGAGCCGATACGCGTCGTCAGGGTGGATGGCCAGCGGGGCTCCGCTGGCCCGGGTTATGGCCGCGTTGTCGAAGATGTGGTCGATGTGGCCGTGGCTGTTGGCCACGAGATGGATCCGGAGGCCGATCTCGGAGGCACGCGCGACGAGGACAGCTGCCGCGCCCATGCCGGGGTCGAGTACCAACGCATCGGTCGATTGTCCGTCCCACACCAGGTACGCGTTCGCCTGCCACGGACCGAACGCTCCGACCTGGATCCCGATAGCGTGACCGGGTTCGGCCGCCACCCCGGTTCGCTGGATGACGGTCTCGTCGGTCACCGGCTGGCGGCTCAGCGCGGATCCGGGGCGAGCCGAAGGCCGAACGCGCGGGCCAGGTCCGCGGCCAGGACATCGGCGACCTCGGTCAATGCCAGCACGTTGCCCGTCTCCCGTTCCAGGCTCGTTACCTGGCAACCGGGGATGCCGCACGGGACCATCTCGTCGAACCAGGCCAGGTCGGTGCTGACATTGAGCGCGAGGCCGTGGGTCGTCACCCCGCGCCTGACCCGCACCCCGACCGCGGCGAGCTTGCGGGTGCCGTCCACCCACACGCCGGGCAGGCCGTCCACCCGGTCCGCCCGGACTCCGAACCGGAAGGCGGTCGCGATGACCGCCGATTCCAGGGCGCGGACGTAGCGTCGGAGGTCGAGCGGGTCAGCGAGCTCGACGATGGGGTAGGCGACCAGCTGGCCCGGGCCATGGAACGTGATGTCGCCTCCGCGATCGATCCGGACCAACTCGGCCCCGATGGCCGCCAACCGCTCCGGCGTGGCCAGTAGATGTGTCTCGTCCCCGCCGCGGCCCAGGGTGTAGACCGGGTCGTGCTCGAGGAGCACCACGCGGTCGCCGATCTCGCGCCGCCGCCGCCGTTCGGCAAGCTCGTTCTGGAGCTCCCAGGTGGGCCGATACGGGACGCGGCCGAGCCATTCCACGGCCAGTACGCCGCCGTCCCCGAGCAGGAGAGGACGCGACGGGTTCGTGTTGGGCGCCCGGACCGAAGGCGCCGGCGCGATCGGTTCGCGAGGTGGGAGGCTGATGTCGCGCATCTGCGCCATGGGTCAGACCGTCGCCGTGCCGTGGCCCCCGCGGAGTCCCCGCAGGGCCTCGACCATCCCCAGGTGGCGATTGACGTGGGCGAGGTGCCGCGTCAGGGAGTCGGCCAACGGCGCCTCCTTGCCGAGGAGGTCATCGCGAAGCCCCAGCATTGAGTCGTCGTCGAGAGCTCCAACCGCCTGCTCGAGGTCGTTGTAGGCGCCTCGCAGGTACGTGGTCAGCTGGTCACGTCGCGGAAATGGGAGGTCGCTGGCCTCGTCGTCCGGGATCAGCATGCCGGTGTCCTCCGCGCCCAGCGCCCCGGCGAAGCCCCATGAGGCGGTCAGTCCCTCACGAAGCCACCGTTGCGGGGCGCCGCCGACCGTCTCCGCCCAGCGGTCGGCCCATCGCGCGGTATGCCACAGATGAAAGGCGATCGGAGGGGAGGTGGGCCCCGGGCGCCAGGTCAGGTCGTCGTCGGTGCAGGCTTCGGCCGCGTCGAGGAGCTGGCGGTGCGTGATGGCCAGCCGCCCGGCAAGGATCTCGAGGTGCTTCCGCATCGGGGTTAGCCGACGGCCGCCAGGTCGCGGCCGGGGATCTGCTCGGCGGCGTGGTAGCTCGAGCGCACGAGCGGGCCGGACTGGACGTGGGCGAAGCCCATTTCGAGCCCGATCCGGCGCAGGGCCATGAACTCGGACGGCGTGTAGTACTTGGCCAGCGGCAGGTGGCTCCGGCTCGGGCGCAGGTATTGCCCGATGGTCAGTACGTCGATCTCCGCTTCGCGAAGCATGCCCATGGCCTCAACCAGCTCGTCCCAGGTCTCACCCAGCCCGACCATCAGCCCGGTCTTGGTGGTCATCGGATGACCGATGCCGGCCGCCAGCCGGCGGCCGGTGGTGAGGACCTCGACGCTGCGGTCCCACCGTGCCCGGCGGCGGACGGGGCGCTGGAGGCGGGGCACGGTCTCGACGTTGTGGTTCAGGATCTCGGGCTGCGACTCGACGACGGTCCGAATATCCGGCTCGCGACCGTTCAGGTCGCTGATGAGGACCTCGATGCTCGTTCCTGGGCTCGCGAGCCGGATCTGGCGCACGGTGTCGGCCACCACCGCGGCGCCGCCGTCGGGCAGATCGTCTCGGGCCACCATGGTCACCACCGCGTGCTTCAGTCCCATCCGCTTCGCCGCCTCTGCGACCCGGCGTGGCTCGTCGAGGTCGGTCTCCGGCGGACGACCGGTCGTGATCGCGCAGAACCCGCAGTTCCGGGTGCACACGCTGCCCAGGACCATGAAGGTCGCGGTGCCCAGGGTCCAGCACTCCCCCTGGTTCGGGCACCGGGCTTCCTCGCACACCGTGTTGAGCGCTTCGTCACGCATCAGCCGGCGCAGGCCGGCATAGGTCTCGCCCGCGCCGATCCGGACCTTGAGCCACTCCGGCCGTCGGCCGCCTGGCCCCGCGTTCTCGGGGATCGGCTCGCCGGGCCGGGGCAGGCCACTGTCGGTGTCCGGCCCGCCGGGGTACATCACCTCCGACGGAGCGTGGTGTCCGGCGCCAGCCCCGCCGTCCGGTTCGACCAGGGACAGCTCACCCAGGGACGAGAAATCTTGCGGCATCGGGGAGAGTCTAGCGAAGGCCGCGACTAGACTCGGATCATGCCCTTCAACCCGACGGCTGCGGCGGACGGGCTCGAGGCTGGGATCCGTGTCATGGGCACACCGGCCCGGGCGGATGCCGAGAAGAAGTACCTCAAGAGCGACCTCATCTTCCTGGGCGCGACGGTCGGGCAGACCCGGGACACGGTGAAGGCGTACCTCAGGGAGACGACCCTCGATCACGCCTCGCTGGAGGCACTGGTCACGACCCTGTGGAGCGCACCGATCTTCGAGCGGAGAATGGCGGCGGCCATGCTCCTGGACCTCAGTCCCGGGCTCCTC
>DASYGU010000150.1:0-3030 GCA_035999355.1 Candidatus Limnocylindria bacterium
GTTGGTCGTGTCGGCCCACGCCAGGTCCAGGATGCCGTCGAGCCGCTCCTGGAGGGCCGGCTCGTCAACCCGGACGAGGGCCTCGAACCGCCGATCGAGGTTCCGATCCATCATGTCCGCGCTTCCGATCCAGAACTCCGAGTCCTGGCCCATCCCAAACCGATAGATCCGCGAGTGCTCCAGGAAGCGGCCGACGATCGAGCGAACTCGGATCGTGTCGGACAGGCCCGGGACACCCGGCCGCAGGACACAGGGTCCACGGACCAGGAGATCGACCTCAACCCCGCGCTGGGAGGCCGCGTACAGGGCCTCGACGATGCCCACGTCGACCAGGGCGTTCATCTTCATCGAGATGCGCCCGGGCCGTTTGGTCGTGGACCGCGAGGCCTCCCGCTCGATCATCTCGAGCATCCGCCGCCGGAGGTTCAGGGGCGCAACGATGAGCGCGTCGTACTCCGACCGCCGCGAGTAGCCGGTCAGGACATTGAACAGGTGGGTGACGTCGGCCGTCAGGCGCTCGTCGGTGGTGAGCAGGCCGAGGTCCTCGTAGTTCCGTGCGGTGGAGGGATGGTAGTTGCCGGTCCCGATATGGACGTAGCGCCGGACGAGGCTGCCTTCCTGGCGGACGACGAGGCAGACCTTGCAGTGGGTCTTCAGACCGATGAGCCCGTACACGACGTGGCAGCCTGCCTGCTCCAGCTTCCGGGCCCACGCGATGTTCGCCTCCTCGTCCAGCCGGGCCTTCAGCTCGACCAGGACCACCACCTGTTTGCCGGCAGCGGCAGCCCGGATCAGGGCGTCCACGATCGGGCTCTCGCCCGAGGTGCGGTACAGCGTCTGCTTGATGGCCAGTACCGAGGGGTCGACGGCCGCCTGCTCGATGAAGGCCTGGACGCTGCCCGCGAACGAGTCGTACGGGTGATGGACGAGGACGTCGCCGGCGCGCAACGCGGCGAAGATGTCCGCCGGCCCCTCGCCGGTCGGAACCAGGACCTGGGGCGTGACCGGGTGGAACGGTGCCGGCTTGAGGTCCGGGCGATCCAGCGCCACCAGGCTCCACAGGTCGGCGAGCGCGAGCGGGCCCTCGAGCTCGTGGGTGTCTCCCGAGCCGATCTGGAGCTCGCGGCTGAGGAGCGCAATGACATGGTCCGGCATTCCCGCCTCGACCTCCAGCCGCACGGCGCGCGAGAACCGCTGGCGGCGAAGCTCCTCCTCGATCGTCTCGAGCAGGTCCTCCGCCTCGTCGTCGTCGATCTCGAGGTCCGAGTGGCGGGTCACGCGGAACGCCCACGACTCGATCACCACCATGCCCGGGAAGAGGCTGTCCAGGTGAGCCGCGATCACATCCTCGAGCGGAACCCAGGCCGGTCCGTGTCCGTTGCCCGCGGCGTACATGAACCGCGGGAGGAGAGGCGGGACCTTGATTCGGGCAAACAGCCGTCGCCGGCTCGCCTGGTCGCGAACGAGGACGGCCAGGTTGAGCGACAGGTTGGAGATGTACGGGAACGGGTGACCGGGATCCACGGCGAGCGGCGTGAGGACCGGGAAGATCTGATCGGTGAATGTCTCGCCCAGCTCCGCGCGGGCCTCGTCGTCAAGCTCGGCCCAGCGAACGATCGGGACGCCGGCCGCGGCGAGTCCGGGCAGGATGTCCTCCGCGAAGAGGCGGGCGTGCCGCGTCGCCAACTTTCGGACCCGCCGATCGATCTTTGCCAGCTGCTGGGCGGCGGTCAGTCCGTCGGGAGAGGTCGAAACCGTGCCCGCAGCCACCTGCCGCTTCAGGCCGGCGACCCGGACCTGGTAGAACTCGTCCATGTTGCCGGCGAAGATGGCGGCGAACTTTGCGCGCTCCAGGAGGGGCGCAGCCGGATCCTCGGCAAGGGCCAGCACCCGTTCATTGAACTGAAGGGTCGAGAGCTCCCGATTGAGATAGCGGACTTCGCCGATCGCGGCGGTGGGGCGCGCCGCGACCGCCGGAACCGCCCGGTGTCGCGCGACGGTGGCCATTGGGCTACGTAGCGTACGAGGCGGCTGATAACGGGTCAATAAACAGCGGTCCGGGGACTATCGATCCACCGGACCGCTGGGTCGCGGAGCGGGTCGTGCCCGCGACGGCTATCCCCGGGCGGGAGTCGCATCCCGGCGTCCGAGCCTGAGGATGGCGAGTGCGCCGAGCGCCACCGCCGCGATCAGGGCGATGGGCAGCACCGGCGGGATCACGGCGGCGGCCGGCGGGCTGGACGCGGCGGCGGCAAGTTGGCCCACCGCGACCGTGTCCAGGCTGAACGTGCCGGCATAGCCCGGAGCCTGGACGACCGCGGCCGTGGTCCATGTCCCTCCGGCCGGAAGCGTGACAGCGGCCTCCCACCGACCGTCCGGTCCGACGGGCGAGGCGGTCGCTCGGATGGTGGTCGCGTCCGCCACCCGGTTGAAGATGAGCTCCACGCTGGTGGCGGCAAACGGCTGCTCGTCCTCCAGCACCCAGACGCCGACCACTTCCGATCCGCCGGCCAGCAGGGTTCCGCCCGGATCCAGGGTGGCACTCATGCCCTCGCACGCGTCCGGGTCGTGCTCGCACTTCCCCAGCACGCCGCCGGCAGTGGCCAGCAGGAGCGCGGACGCGGTAACGATGGGGAGTAGGAGCCGGAATCGGGTCGATGTCGACATCGGGATACCTCGCGGACGCGGCTTGGTTGACGTGATCCCTACACCGTGGTGATGGCATCGGTTCCGGTCAGGGCCGGTTCCGGCTCACTTTCATACTGGATCCGTGCTGACGCGCGGGAACCAGGTGGCGATGGCCGGTGTATCGATCCTGCCGGGTGGAGGGCTGTCCACTGTCCGACCGTGAACTGATGGAACGGGCGCGACGCGGTGACGTCGCGGCCTACGAGGAGCTCGTGCGCCGATACGAGGAGGTCGCCTACCGGACCGCCTACCTGGTCTGCGGCGATGCCGATGATGCCCGCGACGCCGCCCAGGAAGGGTTCGTCCGCGCGTGGCGTGCGCTGCCCAGTTTCCGGAGCGGGG
>DASYGU010000146.1:0-7395 GCA_035999355.1 Candidatus Limnocylindria bacterium
GGGTCTTCTACCACGGGGCCTACAAGCCGCCGCGCGAATGGAACTGGGCGGTGGGCACGTTCCTCCTGTTCTGCACCCTGTGGCTGAGCTTCACCGGATACCTGCTGCCGTGGGACCAGATCGCGTTCTGGGCCGTCACGGTCGGGACCCAGATGGCCGCCTACGCCCCGCTGGTGCCGGTCGAGTCGAACCTCATCCTCCTCGGCGCGGTCGAAGTCGGCCAGGAGACGCTCATCCGCTTCTACGTGTTCCACGTGATCGCCTTCCCGCTCATCACCGCCATCTTCATGGTCATCCACTTCTGGCGGATCCGGAAGGATGGCGGGATCAGCGGACCGGTATAGGACGGACTGACCGATGACCATCGAGAAGCGACCAAACGCCACCGCGGACAAGAACGCGCCCACCCAGGCGCCGGTCCCCACCACGCCGCCGGCCGTTCCCGGCCAGGGCCCGAAGTTGCCCGGCGCGCCCGGCGCGCCCGGCACCGAGCGGTTCCGGCTGCTGGCCTACGTGCGCCAGGAATCCATGGTCCGGGTGGACAAGCGGCCCGATGAGACGGTCCTGACCTGGCCGCACCTGCTTCGCGCCGAATTCCTCATGGCCTGCCTGATCACGGCCATGCTCCTGGTCATGTCGTTCTTCGTCATGGCGCCCCTGGAGGAGCAGGCGACCGTCAACGTCACCCCGCACGTCGCCAAGGCGCCGTGGTACTTCCTCGGCCTGCAGGAGATCCTGGCCTACTTCAACCCGACCGTGGCCGGCATCTTCATCCCGCCGATCTACTTCATCGGCCTGGCCCTGATCGCCTACCTGGACCGCTCCCCGTACCGCGCGGCCCGTGACCGGAAGGTGGCCTGGCTCTTCTTCTTATGCATCATGTTCTTCGGCATCGGGGTGACGGTCATCGGTGCCTTCTTCCGCGGCCCCGGCTGGAACTGGGTCTGGCCGTGGGACGGCCTGTTCTTCACGTTATGACGGCCGTCTGATGACCAACCAGCCCGAGGGTTGGGGGGAGCAGCCCGGACCGCCGGTCCGCGAGATCAGCCGGCGCGGATTCCTGCGCCGCGCGGTCGGCGTCGGCGTGGGGCTGCTCACGCTCCAGTTCGTGGGTGGCACCCTCCTGTTCCTGTGGCCCAACTTGAAGGGCGGACTCGGCGACCCGAACCTGGTCATCGGGAGCGCGGCCGACATCACCGGACAGCAGCCGGAGTGGGTTCGCGGTGTGCCGTTCATCTTCAACAAGGCCCGCCTGTTCATCGTGAACGTGCCCGCCGCCAAGGCTCTTGTCGACGGTACGGGTGAGGAGTTCGACGACCCGGGGATGGACATCCTGGCCATGTATCGCAAGTGCCCGCATCTCGGCTGCAACATCCCGCAGCTGTGCGACCGGAGCAAGTGGTTCGAGTGCCTGTGCCACGGCTCGAAGTACAACATCATCGGCGAGAAGCGGGCCGGTCCGGCGCCGCGGGGGATGGATCGCTTCGCGCATCGCATCGAGGACGGGGTGTACATCGTGGACACCTCGGTGAAGATCAGCGGGCCGCCGATCGGCACCGCCACCTTCGACAACCGCCTGACCGAGGACATCGAGCATTGCGCCGCCTAGGTGATCGCCCGTGCGCATGAAGGCGCTGGGCGTGGCCCTGATGGTCGGCTTCGCGGCGTTCACGACCTTCTACTGGATCACCGATGCGCCGCGCCGTGACGCGTCGGAGGTCGTCGACGACGAGGAGCGAATCGAGTTCGGCCGGCTCGTCTTCCTGCCCGACGACACGTTCACGGTCATCGTGGCCGTCACCCCTGATGGCTTTTTCCAGAAGGTCGACGAGGAGCTCGTCCCGCTGACCACCCTGGACGTGTTCGTGAACACCTACGTCAGCTTCGAGAACGACAGCGGGTCCGCGGTCGACGTCAGCGGCAGCGGGATCGAGGTCTTTGACGAGACTATCGAGGACGGTGCGAACATCGCGGTGCGGTTCACGTCCGAGGGAGAGACGGAAGCCACCGTCCCCGGTCTCGAGGAACCGCTGGTCATCTCGGCCGGACCGCCACATCTCCAGCCCTACGGCGCCAACTGCGCGCGCTGCCACGGGGTTGATGGGCAGGGCCTGATCGGTCCCAACCTCCACTCGCTGCGCCTCGCCACCAAGTGGTCGCAGACCGGTGGCGCCCAGGGACTGAACAACTACGTGGCCTGGGTCATCACCCTGGGCGGAGTCGTTGTGTCCGGCAACGTGAACAGCATCATGCCGGCCTGGGGCCAGGACTACGGTGGCACGCTCACCCGGCAGCAGATCGAGGCCCTGACCGCGATGATCGGCGGATGGGCGCAGGAGACGCTCGACAACCCGCCGCCCTCCCCGGTCGAGGTCCCGAACACGGTCGAGGCCGGCGCCGAGGTCTATGCCGCCGCCGGCTGCGTCGGCTGTCATGGCGCCGACCTGTCAGGTGGTGTCGGTCCGAACATCCAGGGCATCGGGACATCGCTGGTGACCGACGGGCTGACCACCCAGACGCTCGATATCGAGCAGATGCAGGCAGACTACGACGAGAACCCGCGCGCATTCCTCGAGACCTGGATCCGGACATCTTCGGTCTACAACAACGGCACCCCGACCGGCATGCCGGAGTTCGACGAGACTGACATCGGTGATTCGCAGCTCCAGGCCCTGATCACGTTCCTGCTGGAGGGGGACCACACCCCATGACCAGCTACGCCCTGCCACGGCGCCGCGGCCTGCTGGCCCGGCTCATCGGCGAGGCCGATGACTTCACCACCTGGCTCCTGTTCGGGTCGGAGACCTGGCTCATCGCCGCCATGAAGGCCGTGCCCCTGTTCCTGTTCATCTACTGGCTGTTCACCTACGTCCCGAACTCGGTCTACTACGGCGTCACCCAGTACATCCCCTTTCTCCAGTTCTCGGCCGAAGTCGGCTTCATCGTCGCGAACGTCGTGGCGGGGACGAACGTCCTGCTGGTCGTGGTGCTCGCGTTCGTGGTCCAGGCGTCGCGCGGCCGACAGGGACCCGGGTGGACCCTGCTCCGCCTCTTCGTGCTGGCCAACTACGTCGCCGTCGTCCTGCTCCTGATCCCGTACTTCGTGTTCAACGTCGCCGGCGGCTCGTTCATCCCGCTCGAGCTGCCGCTCATCGCCCTCGCCCTGGGCGCGATGACCGCCGGAATGGGCGTGCTCGCCCTGGGCTACCTGTACTACGAGTTCCGCCGCATCAGCCGCCGTGAGGCGCAGGCCGCGGCCGCCCTGTCGGTGCGCGCGGGCTGAGGCCCGAACGCCCCGCCCACACGCAGGTCCAGGCCATCTCCCGGCGCCGGCTCCTCCTCGTTCATCTCGGCTGGTCCGCGCTCGTCCTGTTGGCGGCCGCGGCCATCATCGGTCGCGAGCTGGTGGCCTCATGCCCGCCGGGAGCCTGGCTGGCCATCGACTGCGGGCCTACCCGCGATTTCGTGCTCAGCGTGATCGCTCTCGGCGCAGTGCTGTACGTGGCCCTGCTGAGCGCGGTCGTGTGGTGGTCAGGAAGGCTGGCCGACCGGCCGGGGTCGGACCCCAACGGCGGCCGGGACTGGTACGTCGTCGCGGCGCTGGTGGGCGTGGTCATCGCCCCCCTGCTGGCCTTCACCATCCTCGCCGCGCTCGGGTGGCTGGGCTAGGATGCCAACCATGACCGCGGCGCCTTCCGATGCCCTTCGGTCGAGCCTGGGACTCGCCGCGACGATCACCGGCGACCGGTTGGACGTCCTCGATCCGGGCGCGTTTCGCGGCCCGCTGACCGACCGCCTGGTTCGCGACGCGGTCTTCGCCGCCGCTCCGGCAACCCGGGACGCCGCGCGCTGGGCCATCTGGGCCGCCAGCCAGGCGCTTGGGTGCCCATCGGCCTCCATCCATGACCTGTATGTGGCGCGCGGCCGAGGCGACGTGCCCGCAGACGCCTTCACGGTCCCGGCCATCAACGTCCGTGCCACCACCTACCTCACCGCCCGGACGGTGTTCGCGGTTGCCCGGCGGCGCGAGGTCGGGGCGGTCGTGCTCGAGATCGCGAAGAGTGAGATGGCATACACCGAACAACGGCCGGACGAGTACGCCGCGGTCGTCCTCGCCGCCGCGCTCCGGGAAGGGTGGACCGGGCCAGTCTTCCTCCAGGGCGACCACTTCCAGTTCAACGCCACCCGCTGGCAGGCGGATCCCGATGCCGAGGTGAATGGCCTCCACGACCTCGCTCGTGAAGCGGTTCGCGCCGGCTTCCTGAACATCGATATCGATGCCAGCACCCTGGTCAACCTCGATCGGTCAACGATCGCCGACCAGCAGTGGGTGAATGCCGAGCGGACGGCGGACCTCACCAGGCTCATTCGGGGCGTGCAGCCTGGCGGCGTGACGATCTCGATCGGTGGCGAGATCGGAGAGGTCGGGAAGGCGAACTCGACCGAGGCGGAGCTGCGGGCGTTCCTCGGCGAATACGGCGCCGCCCTGGGAGCCGAGGAGGGGATCGCAAAGGTCAGCATCCAGACCGGCACATCCCACGGCGGCGTGGTGCTGCCCGACGGATCGGTGGCGCCGGTCGCCCTGGACTTCGACACCCTGGGCCGGCTTTCCACTGTGGCACGCGAGGAATACGGGCTGGCCGGCTGCGTTCAGCACGGGGCGAGCACCCTGCCCGAGGAGGCGTTCGGCCATTTCCCGATCGCGGGGTGCGCCGAGATCCACCTCGCCACCGGGTTCCAGAACATCCTGTTCGACGGCGGCGGGCTGCCGGCGGACCTCCGGGCCGAGATGATGGCCTGGTGCCTGGTCAACTGCGCCGACGAGCGCAAACCAGGGGAGACCGACGAGCAGTTCCTGTACAAGACCCGCAAGAAGGCGCTCGGGCCGTTCAAGGCCGCGCTGTGGGACATCGGGGCGGAGGCCGAGGCGGAGATTGGCGCGCACCTGGCCGCGCGGCTGGACGTCCTCTTCGAGCGGCTGGGAGCGGACGGCACGCGCGACGTGGTCGACCGATGGGTCCAACCGCCGGATCTGCCCAGACCCATGCCGGCCGCGCTCGGCGGCACCGGTGGCCCCGGGGTTCTGACCGGTCAGGACACCTTCGCCGACGACGGTTCGGGAGAATAGGGGCAATGGCCAACTCTCAGCGCAAGTCCCTGGATCTGCCCGACGAGGAACGGGCCGTCCCGAACGGAAAGGTCGAGATCTGGAACCTCGGTGACTTCGTCATCGGGCGGGCCACCTTCAATCCCGGCTGGCGCTGGTCGACGGATGTGAAGCCGATCGCCGGGACCGAATGGTGCGAGTACCACCACCTCGGGCTCATGCTCGAGGGCGAGATGCACATCGCCACCGCCGATGGTCTGGGGATGGAGCTCAAGGTGGGTCACATCTACGAGGTGCTTCCGGGCCACGACGCGTGGGTCGTCGGCGAGGGGCGGGTTGTCCAGTACGACTTCGCCGGGATGCGGACCTTCGCCCTGCCTGCCGCCGGGCGAGCGGAGCGGGTGCTGTCGACGCTGATCTGCACCGATATCGTCGACTCCACCGCCACCGCTGAGCGGATCGGCCCATCCGTCTGGACCTCGAAGCTGGCCGAGCTCAACGCCGCGAGCCGGCATGAGATCGACAGATTCCGCGGTCGGCTCGCCGCCACGACGGGGGATGGGGTCATTGCCATGTTCGATGGTGCTGAGCGCGCGATCCGGTGCGCCGCCGCCATCAGCGAGAGGGCTGCAGCCCAGGGCCTCGATGTCCGGGTGGGCGTCCATACCGGCGAGGTCGAGCTCTTGCCGGATGACATCCGCGGCGTCGCGGTCCACGTCCTCAGCCGGGTGACCGCGCTTGGCGGAGCGGGCGAGGTCCTCGTCAGCGGGACCACCCATGAGCTGGTCGTGGACTCCGACCTCCGGTTCGAGGATCGCGGCCAGCACGAGCTGAAGGGCGTCACCAGCGCCCGTCAGATCTGGGTGCTGCTCCTTGACGGGAGCGCAGCCCGATAAGGAAACGACCCCGGTGGCGGGACCGGGGTCGTCAGGGAATCGTCGAGATACGAAGGCCTAGTGGCAACCCCCGGCCTTGGACGGCGACCCGTCGGTATTGAACGACGAGCCACAGGCGCAGCTGCTGACCGCGTTCGGGTTGTTGATCGCGAAACCTGAGCCCATCAGGGAGTCGACGTAGTCGATCTCCGCGCCATCCACGTACTGGGCGCTGAAGGCGTCGATCACGATCGGGACCTCGCCGTGGAACTCGACCCGGTCGTCCTCGGCACGCGAGTCGTCGAACGCCAGGCCGTAGCTGAAGCCCGAGCAGCCGCCGCTCTTCACGAAGAGGCGGAGGGATGCTTCGGCCTTGCCTTCTCGGGAGCGCAGCTCCATGACCTTCGCCGCGGCGGCGTCGGTGAGGCTGACCAGTTGCTCGGTCATCGGCGCTGCTGCTGGGGAGGTGGTGGGAGTTGTCTCGGAAAGCGTCACGGTTGGCTGTCTCCGGCGCGGGTTGGGAATTCGCTTCGGAAAGTATAGCAATCTCACGCCACACGGCCGCAATGGCCCATCGGTACACTTGCCAGCGTGAAGCTGGCGGAGCGGATGTCCCGCATCGGGACGGAGACGGCCTTCGAGGCAGCGGCCCGGGCGCGGGCCCTGGAAGCCACCGGACGGAGCGTCATTCATCTCGAGATCGGTGAGCCCGACTTCGACACGCCCCAGCACATCAAGGATGCGGCCGCGCGCGGGCTCCTGGAGCAGGGAATGACCCACTACACCGCGGCCGAGGGCATCGCCCCGCTGCGGCAGGCCATCGCCGACGACGTGCTCCGCTGGAAGGGAATCGAGGCCACGCCCGAGCAGGTGATCGTGACCCCCGGCGCGAAGCCGATCATGTTCTACGCCATGCTCGCCCTGATCGACGAGGGCGACGAGGTCATCTACCCCAACCCCGGCTTCCCGATCTACGAGTCGATGACCGAGTACGTGGGCGGGGTGGCGGTCGCGGCCCCCCTCCGCGAGGAGCGCGACTTCCGGATGGACGTCGAGGAGACTGCCTCGCTGGTCACGCCGCGGACCAAGATGATCGTGTTCAACAGCCCGCACAACCCGACCGGCTCGATCCTGACCGAGGACGACGTGCGGGCGATCGCCGACATCGCGAACCGCCACGACCTGGTCGTCCTGGCCGATGAGATCTACGGCCGCCTCCAGTACGAGGGCGAGCCGCTCTCGATCGCGACCCTGCCCGGCATGGCCGAGCGCACGATCACGCTGGACGGGTTCTCGAAGACGTTTGCGATGACCGGCTGGCGGCTCGGCTACGGGATCATCCCGAGCTGGATGGTGCCCACCTACAGCCGTCTCGTGATCAACTCGGTCAGCTGCACGAACGCGTTTGCCCAG
>DASYGU010000266.1:0-4167 GCA_035999355.1 Candidatus Limnocylindria bacterium
CCGCCGAACAGCCACGCGTGCAACGACGGGATCGACAACGACGGCGATTTCCTGATTGACCTGCTCGACGTCCTCGGTTGCACGGGTCCATTCGACGACGACGAGAGCGACTTCTAGCGAGTAGTCCACACCAATCGGGCGTGCGGGACATGAGGCGGGTCGTGTAGAAGAGGGGTCCGCATCGGTCTGTTCGCTGGAGGAACGCATGGCTTTCGACATGTCCCTGGTCTCGCGCGGGGCGCGCCTTCGCCGATCCCCGTTCTACGAGGCCGAGCAGGCCTACGGGCCAAAGGGCTACACGGTCTACAACCACATGCTGTTCCCGACCAACTACGACGACTTCGAGGCGGAGTACTGGCACCTTCTCAACCACGTGACCCTGTGGGACGTGGCCGTGGAGCGGAACCTCGAGGTCCAGGGCCGTGACGGGTTCCGTTTCGCCCAGCTCCTGACCCCGCGCGACCTGTCCAAGTGCGCGGTCGGCCAGGGCAAGTACGTGCTCATCACCGCGCCGGACGGCGGGATCGTGAACGACCCGGTCATGCTCCGCCTGGGCGAGAACCACTTCTGGTTCGCCCTCGCCAGCTCCGACGCCCTCCTGTATGCGGTGGGGCTGGCCGCGAACCTGGGATGGGACGTCCAGATCGGTGAGCCGGACGTGTCGCCGCTCCAGGTCCAGGGCCCGCACTCCAAGGACGTGGTGAGCGCGCTCTTCGGCGACGACATCCTGTCGCTCAAGTACTACTGGTTCCGCGAGCTGTCGTTGGACGGGATCCCGGTGGTCGTGACCCGCACCGGCTGGACGGCCGAAGTGGGCTACGAGATCTACCTCCGCGACGGCCAGCACGGCACCGCCCTGTGGGAGAGGATCATGGAGGCCGGCAAGCCGTTCGACATCCGCCCCACCGGTCCGTCCGACATCCGGCGGGTGGAGGGCGGGATCCTGAACTGGGGAGCGGACATGGGCCTCGAGCACAACCCGTTCGAGGTGGGGCTCGAGCGACTGTGCGCGCTGGACGGCAATTTCGAGTTCATGGGCAAGGCGGCGCTCGGCGCGGTCCGCGAGAACGGGATCAGCCGCAAGCTGGTGGGGGTCGAGATCAGCGGCGATCCGCTGGGCATGAACTTCACGAAATGGCCGGTCACCGCCGATGGCGCGTCGGTCGGCCAGGTCACGACCGCACTGTGGTCGCCGCGCCTCGAGAAGAACATCGGGTACGCCTGGCTTCCGATCGAACGTGCCGCAGACGGCAACCGTGCGTCGGTCGCCACCCCGGATGGTGAGCGCGAAGCGACGGTGGTCCCGATGCCGTTCATCGACCCTGACAAGGCCATCCCCAAGTCGTGAGCGTCGCGTCGGGGATCGACCCCGGCCTCGGTCCCCTGGCGGAGGCACTCGCCAGCGGCCGATTCGTGGTCACCACCGAGCTTCGGACGATCGACTCGGCCGATCCGGGCGCGGTGCGCGCCGCCGTGGAGCCCCTCCGCGGGCTGGTTGACGGGGTCGCGTGCACCGATAACAGCGGAGCGAACCCGCATCTCTCGCCACTCGCCGCCGCTCGGCTGGTGGTGGACGCCGGGCTCGAACCAATCCTTCAGCTGTCCTGCCGCGATCGAAACAGGCTGGCCCTCCAGGCCGACCTCGTGGGCGCCGGCGCACTCGGGATCCGCACCGTGCTGCTGATGGGCGGTGACCTCGTCACCGCCGGCGATCACCCGGATGCGAAGGCAGTTTTCGACCTCGATGCCGGCGGCCTGCTGGAGGCAGCCCGGACCCTCCGGGATGCGGGGACCTACCTGAGCGGCCGGAAGGTCGACCCGCCGCCGCGCTGGCTGGTTGGCGCGGTCGAGAACCCATTCGCGCCGCCGGCCGAGGAGCGCCCCGCGCGCGTGGGCTCCAAGGTGAAGTCCGGGGCCGAGTTCATCGTGACCCAGGTGGGGTTCGACCTCCCCGTCCTCGGCCGGTTCTGCGAAACCCTCGCCTCCCGTGATCCGGTCGTGCGAGCGCCCCTGCTCGTATCGGTCTTCATCCCTCGTTCGGTGCGGAACCTCGAATGGCTCCGAGACCGGGTCGCCGGGGTGGGCGTTCCGGACGCCGTCGTCGAGCGGATGGCCGCTCAGACGGCCGACGCCCAAGCAGCCGAGGGTCAGCGCATGGCCGTGGAGTTCGCGGCCGCCGTCCGAGACATGCCCGGCGTGGCCGGCGTCCACCTGATCCCGCTCAACGACGCGGCCGCGGCGGCGGCCGTGGCCACCGAGATCAGGCGCCCGGCTTGAAGACCATCAGGCCGACAATGACGAAGAAGCTGACCAGCTCGAGGCGCGAGACGAGGAAGAGGCGATTGAGGAGGCCGCGAGCGTTCTCCGACGTGGGCCCCTCCGCTTCGAACAGTTCCGCCACCTTCGCGACCCGCGGGCCGACGTAGATCCCGCCGAGAGCGGCGGACAGGACCCAGAGCGCAACCGCGATCGCGATCCAGGTCTGACCGAAGCTCCACGCCTGGAGCGTCATGGCCACGCCGGTGATGATGATCAACAGCGAGGCCGGCAGGAACACCCGCAGGCCGAGGTACGCCGTGTGGCGGGCGATGATCGGCAGCTCGGCCGGATCGCTGGCCCGGCTCACGCGCAGGGCGATCAGCTGGGCGTAGATGGCGCCGCCGACCCAGGTGATGGCGCTCAGGATGTGAACGTAGAGCAGGAGCTGGTACACGGCATTCACCCCGGCGGGAATCGTCCCCGGCAGGGTAGCGGGGAACGCGCGGTTCGTGCCGGGTCCGCGACCGGGTACCATCCCGCCCGTCGGCGATCAGCAGCGGAGGCGGGAACGATGTGGAGGCGGGTCAGGCTCGAGGCCGTGATCGATCATCCGCCCGAGCGGGTCTTCCCCTATTTGGCGGATCCGGCGCGCTGGCACGAGTTCGCGCCGGCCGTCGCGGAACGGATCGCGATCGGCGACCGGACGCCGACGGTCGGCTCCCGCTGGGCCGCCGTCGACCGCATCGGACCGTTCAGGATCCGCTTCGTCGATGAGCTGGCCGTGCTCGAGATCGATGAACGGGTGGTCTGGCACTCCAGCTCGCCCTGGAACTCACGGGTCGAGTACCGGTGCCTTCCCGAACCCCGCGGGACGCGGATCCTGGCCTCCTACGAGGGCGATGTCGCCGGCTGGCTCCGCCTCGTCGCGCTGCTGCCGACCATCGTCCTGGCCCGGATCCTGATGCGTGACTTCCACGGGCTCCGCCGACGCATGGCCGCCGACCAGCCAGCCGACGAGCCATTCGGGGTGCGAACCTCCGGCTGAATCGGGCGGGCCGCCGTCAGCGGTCCGTGGCGGGCGGAATGTTCTGGTTCCGGCTGAACAGGTTGGTCGGGTCGTAGCGCGCCTTGAGATCGCGGAGCCGGTCCCAGGTCGCGCCGGGGTACGCGGCGCGCACCGCATCGGGCCCCTCGTCGGCCAGGAAGTTCACGTACCCCGCCGCATCTCCCTGACGGAGGGTCGCGGCCAGGTCGAGCACCCACGCCTCGCGTTGCGCGAAGTCGTCGGGACCTTCGAAGAAGGCCGCGACGTTGGCCATGATCGGGCGGGACCGATGGGCGAACGCGGTCGCGTCCGCCGGGACGCGTGCCATTGCGCCTCCCAGCACCCGAAGCTGCGCTACGCGCATCGTGGCGTCCGAAGCCGCGAGGCGGTCGATGATCCTCTCGGCCAGCTGGTGGTCGAATCGGTCCATGAACAGGGTCCGCGCGATCGCCTTCGGGTGGTATGACTCATCGTCAGGCGGATAGATTTCCGGATAGGGCATGGGCTTGACCATGTCCGCGAGTGGCGTGGCGAGCGATCGGAACGGCGCCATCGCCTGCTCGCCGGCCTCATCGTCACCGGCGAAGCACATGATCGCGAACACGACCAGCTGGCCGTGCATCTCCTCAGGCAGGAACGGCATCGGGGGGGCAGGCATGACGTTGGCGATCGCCGATAGCTCTTCGGGCGCGGCTTCGGCAGCGGCCACGAACCCGGCCACCACGTCGGCCGACGCGGGAAGGATGAGGATGCCGCCCACGACCGAGGGAACCTCCTGGAGCCGGAAGTGGAACCGGGTCGCGACCCCGAAGTTGCCGCCGCCGCCCCGGATGGCCCAGAACAGGTCGGGATCGGTCTCAGCG
>DASYGU010000277.1:0-3580 GCA_035999355.1 Candidatus Limnocylindria bacterium
CGATCCGGCTCGCTGAAGGCGACGACCGCCGGAATGCCCATCTCGCGACAGGTCCGCAGGATGCGAACGGCGATCTCGCCCCGGTTGGCGATCAGGATCTTGGAGACCATCAACCGCCCCCGGCGCGATCAAGCTCGACCAGGAGCTGGCCGTACTCGACCGGCTCCCCGCTCTCGGCCACCAGGTGGCGGACCACGCCATCTGCCGTGGCCCGGACCTCGTGCCGAATGCCGAGCATCTCCACGAAACCGATCTCGGTGCCGGCCGTCACGGGCAGGCCCGGGCCCAGACCGTCGGCGTACAGGAAGTAGCCCACCGCGGGCGAGGTGATGGGATCCAGCGGGGCGGAGGCGAGCTGGGCGTCGCTCACGCCGACGCCATCCCGCGAGACGGTCACGTCAACCCCGGCGGTCGCCGATCCGCTGCCCGCCGCCCCATCGGCCACGACCCGGATCCGAAGATCCCCGCGCCGGACCTCGATCTCGCCCAGCCCGTGCCGATTCAGCCGCTCGGTCAGGCCCGGAACGAGCGCGGCGGCCTCCCGGGCCACGTCCTGCGCCTGTTCGGCCACGTCGCTCATGCCCCCTCCTCGTCCATGTCTTCCTCGTCGGTCGGCACCGGCCCGCCGCTGCCCGGAAGGCCGAGCAACCGTCCGAGGCGCTCGCCGAACGACGGGGCGTCCACCCGCAGCGCCGCAGCCTCGCCTTCGATGACGGTGCCGACCGCCCGGAGCCGAGCATAGCGGCGAGCGCGCAGCTCGTCCGGATCGAGGCGATCCAGGCGTGCGAGCGCGCCGAGAATGGCGTGGCGGATGGCCGCCGCGGTCGCGGGCAGGTCCGTGTGCGCGCCGTCTGCCGGCTCGGCGATGACGCCGTCCACGATCCCAAGCTCCTGCTGCTCGGCCGCGGTCATCTTCATCGCGGCTGCCGCCAGCGGGGCGGCCTCCGGCGAGCGCCACAGGATGGCGGCACATCCCTCCGGCGAGATGACCGAGTACACCGCGTTCTCGAGGGCCAGGACCTCGTCGCCGACCCCGATCGCCAGAGCGCCACCCGATCCCCCCTCGCCCACGATGACGACCACGATCGGCACCCGGAGCCCGGTCATGAGCCCGATCGAGCTCGCGATCGCCTCGGCCTGGCCCCGCTCCTCGGCGGCAGGCCCGGGAAAGGCGCCCGCGGTGTCGAGGAAGGTGACGACCGGAATACCGATCCGGTCGGCCAACCGCATGAGGCGCTGTGCTTTGCGGAAGCCCTCTGGCATCGGCGAGCCGAAGTTGCGGAAGATGTTGGATTCGGTGTCGGTCCCCTTCTGGTGACCGATGACCATCACGGGCCGACCGTCGAGCCGCGCCGGCCCACCGACGATGGCCGGGTCATCGCGGTAGGTGCGGTCGCCGTGGAGCTCCACGAAGTCCTCGAAGATCTGGGCCACGAGCGAAAGCGTGCGCGGTCGTTGCGGGTGGCGCGCGAGCTGGACCCGCCGCCAGGCGGCATCGGCGGCCTCTCGGCTGACCTCGGGCGGACTGGTTTCGATGGTCATGTCGGTCATCGGGAGGTGGCCTCGGTGTCGATCCCGGCCGTCTCGCTCACCGCGCCCCCGACGCGCTTGGCCAGGCCCTGGAGAGCCCCGATCGGGCGCATCGCGCGGCGATTGTCGACCGGCACCTGGCCGGCGACGGGCAGGACGCGGAGGAGCCTGGCAACGGTCGCCCGCAGCTGGCCACGCGTCACGATGGCGTCGATGAAGCCGTGGTCCATCAGCCGTTCGGCGCTTTGGAAACCCTCGGGCAGCTCCTCGCCAACCGTCCCGCTGGCCACCCGGGCCCCGGCGAAGCCGATGAGCGCACCGGGCTCGGCGAGAATGACGTCGCCCAGCGACGCGAAGCTGGCGAGCACGCCCCCGGTGGTGGGATCGGTCAGGATGCTGATGAACGGGACGCCGCCCTCGTTCAGGCGCCCCAGGGCCGCGGTCGTCTTGGCCAGCTGAAGGAGCGAGATCGTGCCCTCCTGCATGCGTGCCCCGCCAGACGCGCTCACGACGATGGCCGGGACCTGCTCGGCCAGGGCAGCCTCGAAGCAACGGGCTACTTTCTCGCCCACGACACTCCCCATCGAGCCGCCCATGAACCGGAAGTCGAACAGGCCGAGCGCCACCGGCTGACCCTCGATCTTGCCCATCCCCCAGATCGCGGCTTCGGGAAGGCCGGAGCGCGCCCGCGAGGACTCCAGCCGATCGGGATACGGCTTGCTGTCGATGAACCCGAGAGGATCCCCGCTCACCAGGCCCGGATCGCGCTCCTCGAACGAGCCCGGATCGAGCAGGAGTGCGATCCGCTCAGGAGCGCTCAGACGGAAGTGGTAGTCGCACGTCGGGCAGACGCGGTCGTTCCGCTCGAGCTGCCGGTTGAACAGCTGGCCGTCGCAGCGCGGGCACTTGGTCCATGCGTCGGCCGGCCCGGTCCGGCGACTGAACGGGAACTTGATCTTCATGGCGTCCGATGCACCACGCGCCAGGCCACGACCGCGACGCTCGCCGTGCTGACCACGACCGATCCGACCGCGCCGGTCAGCACCAGCCGTTGGTGCTGACGGACGAACCCGGCCAGCCGTCGGTCCGGCACCGCGCCGAGCTGACGGGCCAGCTGGGCTTCGAATCGGGCGCCGGCCGGGATCAGGGGCAGCCCGGCCCGGACGGCATGCGCGGTCGCCAGCTCGGCCGCGAGGGCGGGCGGGACGGCGGCCGACGTGCCGTCGAGGAGCGCGGCCACGGCCTGGTCAATCCGTTCGGCGTCCGTGGGACGGCGAGTCGCGTCGAGAGTCATCTACAGCGGCTAACACCGCCGGCCCGGATTCGTTACAGATCGGCGTCCTTCTCGAGCTCGTGGGCGAGGTCTCGGAGCGCGCGGTGAAGGAGCACGCGGGCCGCGCCCTCGCTGCGATCCAGGACGGCACCGATCTCCCGCGACGAGAGCCCATCCACGAAGCGGAGCACGATGACCTGCTGCCGATCGGCCGGAATCCGAGCGAGCGCGGCGCGAAGCTCACGGCCCTCGTCGGCACGGGCCACGACGCCGGCCGGATCGGCCCCCGGAGCGTGGTGATGCTCGACATCGGAGATCGGCTCTGTCCGGCGCCGGCGACGCGAGCGATGGGCATTCGCGATCGCGTTGTGCGCGATCCGGAACAGCCAGGCGCGGAAGGTGGCCCCCTCATCGGTGAACCCGTCGATCGCCGCCAGGGCGGCAAGGAACGTTCGCTCGGTGGCGTCCTCCGCCTCGTGGTGGTCGCCGAGCTGGTAGAAGGCGTAGCTGTATACCCGGTCCAGATAGCGCTTGTAGAGCCGATCAAACGCGACCCGGTCCTGCTGTGCCGCGCGCACGTCGGCGAGGTCCGGATCGCCGCCCGGCGCCTGACGGGGTTCGGGCGTGATCGTTGGTTCGGGGCGCCGTCGCGGCTCGCTCATCGGGATCCTGCCGCCGCGTGAACGCGGATGACCTCGCCCACGTTCACCGTGGTCTGGATGGTCGGCCCGTCCAGCACCAGGCCGCCGTTTTCGGCAATCGCCCCGGCCACGCCGG
>DASYGU010000289.1:0-4125 GCA_035999355.1 Candidatus Limnocylindria bacterium
CAGGGCCCAGATCTCGACCGCGCCGGCGGAGGGCGCCACCCGGCGGCCGACAAAGGTCAGCGCCTGGTCCGCGCCGGGGTTGGCCGGATCGGGGCGCCAGGTCACCGCGGTGAGGGTGACCGTGGTATGGCTGACGCTGACCATGGCCACCAGCGCGTTACTGCCGGCCGGCGGGCTGAACGCGAGCGAGCCGCTGCTCGAGGTCGCCGAGGCGAAGTTGCTGACCGTACCCCCGATCCGGGTCACCGTCGGCGGCGGCGCGAGCGGCGTGGCTGACATCTCATTGGAGAGCGGCCCGGGGCCGACCCCGTTCACCGCGCGGACCTGGTAGTAGTAGGTCGTGCCGTTGGCCGCGGTCAGGTCGGTGAAGGTGGTCTGCAGCCCGACCGGGGCCGCCAGGAGCGCGGTCGTCCCGCTGACCGTCCCGCGCCACACCTCGTAGCCGGACAGCAGCGAGCCGCCGTCCGCGGGCACCGTCCAGCTCAGGGCCACGCTCGCGTCACCGGCGGTGGCGCTGGTCAGAGTCGGGGCTGCGGGCGGGGTGGGGGTCGGCGGACTGCCGCCAGCGGCGAGCGCAGCGCGGAGGGCGTTGGCCATCGGCTCCGGCGTGCCGTCGGGATCATCGGCCCACGTTCCCTGCCCGTCACAGGCGCCGTCGGCACCGGCCACAGAACCATTCGGGCACTCCCCAGACTGCTGCAGGAACGCGCGCGCGGCGGCAGGGGTCAGGCCAGGGTTGGCGGCCGCCATGAGCGCCACCACCCCGCTGACGTGGGGGGTGGCCATGCTCGTGCCGCTCTGGGTCGCGTAGCCGCCGTTCTTGGTGGTCGAGAAGATGGAGACGCCGGGGGCGATGACGTCGACCGATGCTCCGTAGTTGCTGAAGAACGCGAACGTGTCGTCGCAGTCGAACCAGCCGAGATCGGGAACCAGGCCGCAGCCGGCCAGGCCGCCGCGAGTGGCATCGAAGTCCGCCAGGGCGGAGACGCTGATGACCTCCGGGAACGCGGCCGGTACGAACGTTCCAGCGTTCGCGGCCGAGTTGCCCGCGCCGGCGACCATGATGATGCCCGCCGCGTAGGCGTTGCAGACCGCCTCGTGGAGTGCATCGGTCACACAGTCGCCCCAGGCGCGGTCCTCGCCAAAGCTCATGCTCATGACGTCGACGTCATTGCCCGGGTCGACGTCGGCGTTCAGGGCCAGGACGTGGTTGAACCCGCACAGGACCAGGGCCTCGCTCGAATTGCCGGCGTCGTCGAATACCTTGACCGGAACCAGGCGGGATTCTGGGGCGACCCCCACCACCCCGACTCCGTTGATGGGCGCGGCGGCCGTGCCCGACACGTGGGTTCCGTGGCCATATCCGTCCTCGGGCGGGAGCGCGGGGTTCACGCAGTTCTTGCCGAGTCCCTGATCGATGGCGCCCACCAGGTCCGGGTGGTCCAGGTCAATGCCGGTGTCGAGAACGGCGATCCGGGCGCCGTTCCCGCGGAACCCCTGGTGATAGGCGCTGTCCGCCGGCGAGTCGTTGTCGTAGGCCCAGATGCGCTCGATGCCATTCGGCAGGGACTCGACCAGGTGAATGGGCCGATCCGCCCGGACCGATTCCACCCATGGATGACGGGCCAGCATCTGGGCGGCGGCCTGCGTCCCCCGGAACTGGAACCCGTTGATGGCGATCTGGAAGACGAGACCCGCTCGACCACCGGCGAGTCGGGAAAGGTCGAGGGCCTGAGCCGCCGGGCTGACCCCCGGCCGCAGCTGAACGATCCACGAGTCCTGGGTCAGGTTGTTGGGCGCGGGGACCGGTACGGTCTCGCCTCGGACGGCGGACACGGGCCCGGCCAGGACCGGGAACAGCAGGAAGCTGATGGCCAGCGCACCCACGAGACGGGAGCGGGCGACCCCCACAGGCTGGTGACCACGGACGCGGGATCGAGGATGAGAGCGCGATAAGGACAAGAAATTGTTCCCCTTTCGGGGATTGTCCGCCTCGATCGGTCGCAATGGAAGACCATCGGTGCTGCTCGGCACCGCCAAGCGGTCCCCGTCGGAATGGGACCTTCAGCCGCGCTCTGGCGTGTTCAATTCCCCGCAGGAGCCGGCATGGGGCGGGGACGCACGAGCCGGACGGCGACCGTCGAGATCGCAATGCTGATCGCGACCGCCGCCAGGATCGCGGTGTAGAGGACGACGTCGATCGCCCCGGCCGCCAGCGCCACCGACGCGAGCACGAACGAAAACTCGCCGATCTGGGCCAGGCCGACGGCCAGCTGGAGCGGCTGCGCGTCCAGCCGTGTGATCTTGGACAGCACCCAGATGACCGCCACCTTGGCGGCGATGATCATGCCGAGCACGACCGCCAGCCACGGCAGCGCCTCCGGCAGTCGCGCCGGGTTGATGAGGCTGCCCAGGGCGACGAAGAACAGGATGGCGAAGAGGTCACGGAAGGGCAGGATCCGGCGCCGCGCCTCGGCCGACTCATGGCTCTCGCTGATCGCCAGGCCGGCGATGAACGCGGCGAGGGCCATCGGGATCTGGAACACGAACCCGCCCAGCCCGGCCAGGGCCAACCCGGCGCCGATGGTCACGACCAGGAACAGGTCCTTATCCTCGTGGACCGCCCGCAGGGCGCGGGGCAGGATCCAGGCCGCGACCCAGGCCAGACCGATGAACGCGGCGAGGCCGATGACCGACAGATACCACGGCCGCTCGCCGGTGCTGATCGCCGCGAGGAGGAACCCGAACAGGACCACGCCCGAGACGTCCTGCAGGATCGCCCAACCCACGAGCGCCTTCTCGGTCGGCGGATCCGTCCGTCGGCGCTTGCTGCGGGTGATGTTCAGGACCACGACGCTGGACGAGAATGCGACCGCGAGGCCCAGGACCGCACCCGCCAGTGGACCGAGTCCCGTCGCCAGGCCCACGACCACGCCGGCCAGGGTGGTGATGACCATCTGGAGTGGAGCCGCCCATACCAGCCCACGCTGTTCGCGCCGGAAGTCGAACAGGTCGATCTCGATCCCGACCTCGAACAGGAGGAGCACGACCCCGATGTCGGCCAGGATGTGGAGCTGTTCGGGATCGGCAACCCAGCCCGGCGTGAACGGTGAGACGGCGAGGCCCACCGCGAGGTAGCCCACGACCGCTGGAAGGTGAACCCGGCGGGCGAGCCATCCGGCACCCGCGGCCGCGAGTAGGAGCGCCCCGATCTCGAGAATGGTGGGGGCGGTGATCTCCACGGCGGTCGAGACCGCCTACCGCTTGCGGGCCAGGGTCAGGCCATCGGCAATCGGCACCATGGCCAGCGTCACCCGCTCGTCGGCGGCAAGAGCCCGATTCAGGCTCCGGATGGCCCGTACGTTTTCGTCGTCGCTGTCCGGCTGCGTCACGCGCCCGCTCCAGAAGACGTTGTCGATGGCCAGCAGGCCACCCGATCGGAGCAGGGCAAGGAGACGATCGCTGTACTCGGGGTAGTGGACTTTGTCGGCATCGAGGAACGCGAAGTCAAAGCTCCCCGCCAGTCCCTCGGTCAGCAACGCGTCCAGCGTGTCAAGTGCCGGTCCCAGGCGGAGCTCGATCTTGTCGGCGACCCCCGCGCGCTCCCAGTAACGGCGGGCGACATCGGTCCATTCGCGGCTGATGTCGCAGCACACGATCCGCCCATCGGGCGGCAGCGCCATCGCGATTCGCGTGGACGAGTAGCCGGTGAACGTGCCCACCTCGACGCACCGTCGTGCGCCGATGAGCTCCACCAGGAGTGCCATGAACGCCCCCTGCTCGGGCGCGATCTGCATGTCACGCTCGGGCATGGCGGCCGTTTCCTCGCGCAGCTCGCGGAGGAGGTCCGGCTCTCGGACCCCGACCGTGAGCAGGTAGTCGTGGAGGTCGTCAGGCAGGCCCAGGGTCGCGTTCGACATCGGTCAGATCCCGCTCGAGGACGCGTCCGAGGCGGATCCCTCCGAGGCCGCTGCGGGCGCCACCGGCGCCGCGGGCGTCACGGTCCCGAACGGAGGCACCTCGGGCGGACGGCGACGGTTCCACCACTCGCCAAAGGCGACGCCCATCGCTCCGACGCCGACGACGACCACCACCAGCTTCACGAGCCCTCCGATTCCAGGAATC
>DASYGU010000004.1:0-9320 GCA_035999355.1 Candidatus Limnocylindria bacterium
GTCGAGCGACAGGAACTTCGCGAACTGGCGTACGACCGCGTTCTTGGGCTCGGTCAGGACCTTGACCAGGTCGTCGCGCGACAGGGCGGCCAGGCTGACCACGACCGGCATCCGACCCACGAACTCGGGAATGAGCCCGTATCGAAGCAGGTCGTCGGGCATGAGCTGGTCCAGGAGCAGACGGCGCTCCTCGGGATTTCGCTGCGCCTCGGAGCCAAAGCCGATCCCCCGCCGTCCGACGCGCTCCTCGACGATCCGCTCGAGCCCCTCGAATGCGCCGCCGCAGATGAACAGGATGTTGGTGGTGTCGATCTGGATGAAGTCCTGGTGCGGGTGCTTCCGTCCACCCTGGGGTGGGACGTTGGCAACCGTCCCCTCCAAGATCTTGAGCAACGCCTGCTGGACGCCCTCGCCGGAGACGTCGCGGGTGATGGACGGGTTGTCCGTCTTGCGTGCGATCTTGTCGATCTCGTCGACGTACACGATCCCCCGCTGCGCGCGCTGGACGTCGAAGTCGGCGGCCTGGATGAGCCGGAGCAGGATGTTCTCGACGTCCTCCCCAACGTAGCCGGCTTCGGTCAGGCTGGTGGCGTCGGCGATGCAGAACGGGACGTCCAGGACGCGGGCCAGGGTCTGGGCCAGCAGGGTCTTGCCCGAGCCGGTGGGCCCGACCAGCAGGACGTTGCTCTTGCCCAGCTCGACCTCGTCAACCGCCGACCCGGCGTTGACCCGCTTGTAGTGGTTGTAGACCGCGACCGACAGGACCTTCTTGGCTGCGTCCTGGCTGATGACGTACTGGTCCAGCGCTTCCTTGATCTTCCTCGGGCTGGGCAGCGGGGCGGGCGGGGTCCGGCTGGCGCGGGGCGCCTCCGCCATCTCCTCGTCGATGATCTCCTGGCAGAGGTTGATGCACTCGTCGCAGATGTACACGCCCTGCCCGGCGATCAGCTTGCGGACCTGCTCCTGGCTCTTCCCGCAGAACGAGCAGCGGTATGGAGCCTTGGTCTTGGTCGTCATCGCCGGCCGAGGATAGCACGGGCCTGTTCAGATTCCCGATGGACCAATCGGCCCATCCCGGCGCCTACTTCTTGGCGCGGGCGTCCGCGGCGGTGGCTTCCTTGGCGGTCGGAACCGTGCCCCCGGCGGCCTGCTTCATGCTGATCAGCGACTCCCCGGTGCCCGCGAACACGGCATCGATGATGCCGTACGTCTTGGCTTCCTCCGAGCTCATGAAGTAGTCGCGTTCGGCGTCCTTCTTCACCTTCTCGTACTCCTGGCCGGTGTGGTCGCCGAGGATGCGCATGAGCCGTTCGGTCAGGGTCAGCATCTCCTTGACCTGGATCTCGACGTCGGGCGTGTTGCCCCGGAATCCGCCGGATCCCTGGTGGAGCATGATCCGGGAGTTCGGCAGCGCGAACCGCTTGCCCTTGGCGCCGGCGGCCAGGAGGACTGCCCCCATGCTCGCCGCCTGGCCGATACAGATGGTGCTGACCGGAGCCTTGAGGTACTGCATCGTGTCGTAGATCGCCAGGCCGCTGGTCACGATCCCGCCGGGCGAGTTGATGTACAGCATGATGTCCTTGTCCTGGTCCTCGCTCTCGAGGAACAGGAGCTGGGCGATGATCAGGTTGGCGACGTGGTCTTCGATCGGCTCGCCCAGGAAGACGATCCGCTCCTTGAGCAGCCGCGAGTAGATGTCGAACGCGCGCTCTCCGCGGGCGCTGCTCTCGATGACCATGGGGACGAGCATCTGGTTCACTCCGCGCTGGATTCGGATTTGGAATCGGTTTTGGTTTCGGGTTCGGGCTCCGGTGACGGATCGGCCGTCGACGCCGCCTCGGCCGCCGGTTCGGCCTCGGAGTCCGCTTGGGCGGCGGGCGCCGCCCGGTTGATGAGGCTGTCGACGAGTGTACGGTTCCGGAGCGTCATGCGCAGGTACGACCGGCCGCGGCGCGACGCGAGGTACTCACGGAGGCGCGGCTCGTCCGGGTAGGCGGCGAGCTGGCGGTCCACCTCCGCGTCGATCTCCGCGTCGGACGCGTCGATGTCCTCCTGCTCGGCAATGGCCGACAGGACGAGGAGGGTCTTGACCCGGCGGCTCGCGGGCTCGCGAAGCTCAGCCATCAGCTCCTCGGGACTTTGACGCGACAGCTCGAGATACTGGTCGATCCCGATCCGCTGCTCGGCCAGACGGGCCCGGAGCTCGTCGCGCATGATCTCGACCTCGTTCGCGATCATCACCTCCGGCAGCTCGACCGTCGCATTCGCGGTCGCGAAATCGATGATCCGGTCGCCGAACTGGTGGCGCGCCTCGGCATCGGCCCGGCGCACGAGGGCATCGCGAATCTCGGCCCGGAGCTCGGCGACGTTCTGGCCATCGCTCACCGATGCGGCGAACGCGTCGTCGAGCTCGGGCAGGACCCGTTCGCGTAGATCGGTGAGCGTGACGCTGAAGTGGGCGGTCTTGCCCGCCAGGTCCTCGACCCGATAGTCGTCGGGGAAGGGCAGGTCGAACTCGCGGGTTTCCTCCACGGCGAGGCCGACCACCTGATCCTCCCAGCCGGGGATCATCCGGTCCTCGCCCAGGATGAGCGGAAGCCGGTCCGCGGTGCCGCCATCGAATGGCTCGCCGTCGATCGTGCCCCGGAACGACACGGCCACCAGGTCACCGTTCGCCGCGCCGCGATTGTCCACCGGGCGGAGGGTCGCCTGCTGGCCGCGGAGCTCCTCGACGACCGTTTCCACGTCCTCGTCGGTGACCGGCGGGACCTCGAGCCCGAACGAGTAGCCGGTGTAGGCGCCCAGGGTCACGGTCGGGCGGACGGCGACCGTCGCCGAGAACTTCACCGGATCGCCTTCCCGGACGGTCTCGGTGTCGATCTCGATCTGCGGCTGGTCGATCGGGATCAGATCGGTCTGGTCGATGGCCGCGTCGTAACCCTCGCCCACGATGTGCTCGACCGCCTCGGCGATCACCTCGGCTCGGCCGACGTAGCGCTCGATCACGTTGGGCGGCGCCTTCCCGGGTCGGAAGCCGGGAACCCGTGTCCGGGCCGCGAGATGCCGATAGGCGGTCACGAAATGGCGGCTCACCTCGTCGGCGGGCACTTCGATCTCGAGCCGCACCCGGGAGCCGGGCTCGGGCCGCGTTTCGACGGTGGTCATGGAGTCGCGGTCACGGGCAGAGCCTCAGTTGATGGTGGGCGAGGCGAGATTCGAACTCGCACGTCTTGCGACACCAGCTCCTAAAGCTGGCGCGTCTGCCGTTCCGCCACTCGCCCCGGTTGAGATGCTCGGCGGCCGGCCGAGTCTATCAGCGGGCTCCCTCGGTTGGCGCCGGCGCGCGGGCCGGACCGGCGACCTCCGATCGTCCCGACCACCCGGTGTAACCGGACGGCCCAGTCGCGGTCTTGGGCTTGGCGCTGGGCGCCTTGGCGTCGATGGCCGCCTCTGTCGCCGGCGGCGGCATGGGAGGGACGATCGGCCCCGGCCGGCCCAGGAGCGCTCTGACCGCGCCCCCGGCCATGCTCCGAGCAACGACCTGCTTGGCGATGATGCCGGCGGCGGTCACTGCCGCAACCTCGACCAGGGCCCAGAACGCGCGCTCGGGCCCTGGTGGGGTCAGCGTCTCGCTGACCAGGCGATCCGCCTTCTTGCGATTCTTGGGATCGGCTCGCCAGGCCAGGAGCGCAAGCGCCATTTGGCCCTTCGCCTCGGCCTTCGACTCCCCGAACCCGGTCGCGGACGCGTCCACGAAGGAGCGGAGGGATGCCGGCAATGCGGCGTAGGCCTTCTCGCCGTCGGCGGCGGCGCCGAACGCCCGCCTGACGGCGTGGACGGTCTTGCTCGGCCCCCCGAGGAAGAAGAAGGCGGCGCCAGCGGCGAGGCCGATGGTCCGCGCCGGGTGACGGCCGACGATGGCCCGGATGTTCAGCGACTCGCGGGTGGCCGCTTCGAGGCGAGTCGCGGTCCCGCGCACGCGGGCCCGCTGCGCCTCGAGCTCTACCCGCGTTTCGTCCAGTGTTGCGCCCACTCAAGATCCTCCTTGGCAGCCTCGATCGTCTTTTCCGGCATGAGACGCACGTCGACCACCCGACGGTAGCCAAGCCATCCGAACAGCGCCGCCAGCACCAGCACGACGAACAGGACGATGAGAGCGGTGGCCCACAGCGGCAGGCCCGTGATCGCGGCGATCGTGCTCACGATGAGCAGGATGACGAGCACGACGGCCACGGCAAGAAACATGACCGTCACGCCGAAGAAGATCAGCGCGATCTTGATGTCATTGATCCCGGCCTCGACCTCCTGGCGGCCGGCGGACACGTACAGCCGGCCCAGCTCGGTCACCTGCTCGAAGAGCTGACCTAGGAGGCTGCGCGGGCCCGCGCCCGGGGGCGAGTCGGTCGGGTTAGTCGTCACGGACTGCCGATTCTAGCAATGCGGTCCTAGGACCCCGTCCCGGACCATTCTCCCGACCTCCGCTATTCTCTCCGGCCAGTGTCCCGTCGAAGAAGCGCCGCGCCCCAGCGCCGCTCCCGCGCCAGTGAGGAAGCCCTCCAGCGCCGGGCGGGCTCGTCGTCCTCGCGGCTCGGTGGCTCGTCGCTCGCAATCCTCGGCATCGGGGCCTTGGTCATCGTCGGGATCACGGCCATCGCCCTGTTCGCCCTTCTAGCGCCCGGGGCCAGCGCGACGGTCGGGACCCCGCAGACCATGGACGGCCGGGAGCACATCGAGGAGGGCACCGCCGGCGGGCCGTACTCCTCGGTTCCGGCCGCGTCCGGACCCCATTGGCCGCAGCCGCTGGAGTGGGGCGTCTATCCGAGCGCGATCCGCCAGGAGCCCGCGATCCACAATCTTGAGCACGGCGGAATCGTGATCTGGTACCAGGCCGACCAGGTGAGTCCGGCGGACGTCACCGGGCTGGCGGAGTACACGCGGTCGTGGAATGGCTCCGAGCGGTACAAGGTCATCCTCGCGCCATGGGCTGGTGAGGATTTCGGCTATCCGATGGCCATCCTGGCCTGGACGTGGCTCCTCTACCTCGACGAGGTCGACACCGACCTCATGGACCAGTTCATCGACCAGCATTACGGGGATGCGCCAGAGCCGGGCGGAGGCCCCGGTCCTCCCGCCCTGTAGTTGCGTGCGGCGTCACCGGTCGGGCATCATCGGCGGGGGCGCCTAGCTCAACGGCAGAGCAAGTGACTCTTAATCACTAGGTTCAGGGTTCGAATCCCTGGGCGCTCACCAGCACTCATCGACGTCGTACCGGACGGGCCCGGATCGGGCCCGTCGCTGTGCCTGAATACCGGTCACGTGAGGCCTTCGCCATGCCCCAGGTTCCCATCGAGCGGGAGCGGCTCGACAACGGTCTACGGGTGATCCTGTCCGAGGACCGACGGACGCCGATCGTCGGCGTGAACCTGTGGTACGACGTCGGAAGCCGCAACGAGGAGCGCGGCCGGACCGGGTTCGCCCATCTCTTCGAGCACATGATGTTCCAGGGGTCGGCCAACGTCGCCAAGGGCGAGCACTTTGCCCTGATCCAGGCCGCGGGCGGAACGCTGAACGCCTCGACCTGGACCGATCGGACGAACTACTTCGAAACCCTCCCATCCCATGAGCTCGAGCTGGCCCTGTGGCTGGAGTCGGACCGGATGGCCAGCCTCCTGCCGGCGATGACCCAGGAGAAGCTGGACAACCAGCGCGACGTCGTGAAGAACGAACGGCGGCTGTCAGTCGACAACCAGCCGTACGGCACCGCCGAGGAGCGCATGCAGGCGCTGATGTGGCCGGAGGGTCACCCGTACCACCACTCTACGATCGGGTCAATGGAGGATCTGAGCGCGGCATCGATGGACGACGTGAGTCGCTTCTTCGCGACGTACTACGCACCGAACAACGCCGTCCTGACCGTCGCCGGCGACTTCGATCGGGACGCGGCGATGGCGAGGATCGAGCGTCATTTCGGGCCGATCCCGGCCAACCCCACCCTGCCGGCTCCGCCGAGCGGTGACGTTCCGGACTCGCTGGGCGGCGAGGTCCGCGAGGTCGTGGCCGACCAGGTCGAGCTGCCGCGCATCCACCTCGCCTACCGCATTCCGCCGTTCGGGACCGACGCCCACGAAGCGTTCAACATCCTGAGCGACGTCCTGGGCACGGGCCGTGCCTCGCGGCTCTACCGCTCGCTGGTCCGAGAACGACAGCTCGCGGCCGATGTGGCCGCCTTCGTCTTCCCGTGGGCCCATGGCTCCACCGCGCTCGGCATCTGGGCCACCGCACGCCCCGAGGTATCGGTCGAGACGCTCGAGGCGCAGCTGCTGGCCGAGATCGACCAGCTGAGCACCGATGGTCCGACCGACGAGGAGCTGGCCCGGGTCCGCACCCTGCATGCCGCCGCCGTCGAGGCGGGGCTCGAGCAGATCGGTGAGCGGGCGGATCGGATCAGCCAGTACGCGTGTCTGTTCGACAAGCCGGACATGGTCAACACCGAGGTCGCCCGCTACGACGCGCTGACGGCCGCCGACATCCGGGCGGCGCTCGGCGACCGGATCAGTGCCGACAACCGGCTGGTGCTCACCTACGTGCCGGACGAGGACCAGACCGAAGACGGCGAGGCCGCGGCATGAGCACGCCGAATGCGCTTCGCCCGCCCGCCACCGAGCCGCGTCCGTACCACTTCCCGGACTTCAGCCACGAGCGGCTGCCAAACGGATTGACGGTGTGGACGGTCCCGCTCTCCGACCGTGCGCTGGTGAGCGTCCATCTCATCGTCGACGGAGGCGCGGCAGCCGAATCCGAGGCGGAGGCCGGGATCGCATCGCTGGCCGCGGAGACGCTCGTCACCGGCACGCGCCGGCTCGATGGCCATGCCTTCGCCGAGGCCACCGAACGACTCGGGATTGAGATGTCGGCCGACTCATCGTGGGACCTCGCTCGTGCCGGCTTCCTGGCGGTGGCCGGCAGCTTCGAGGCCGGGCTCGAGCTCCTGGCCGAGATGATTCACGAGCCACGCTTCGACGAGGGGGAGTTCGACCGGCTTCGCCAGGAGCGGCTGGCGGACATCCTCCAGGCCCGGTCCGAGCCGGGCCGCCTGGCTGACGAGTACTTCCTCCGTCAGGTGTACCCGGACGACGTGCCCTATGGCCGCCTCGGCGCCGGGTCGCCCGAGTCGGTCGAGCCGCTCACGGTGGCCCAGGCTCGGGCTCACCACCAGCGGCACTGGCGGCCGGATCGCGCACACCTGGTGGTGGCCGGGCCGGTCAGCGCCACGGAGGCGCGTCAGACCGTCGCATCGGCCTTCGGTCACTGGGAAGGTGAGAGTCCCGGCCATCGCTCGATCCGGGCGGCCGACCGTGGCGGCCGACGAATCGTCATCGTCGACCGACCGGGATCGGTCCAGAGCGAGCTGCGCATCGGCCATGTCGGGATCGCGCGAGGCGATGCGGACTACTTCTCGGCCATCGTCATGGCGTCGTTGCTGGGCGGGACCTTCAGCAGCCGCCTGAACCAGCGCCTCCGCGAGGATCTGGGCTACACGTACGGCGCCCGTGCGGCGTTCGACCCGCGGCGCTCGGCCGGACCATTCAGTGCCCGAGCGGCCGTCCACACCGAGGTCACGGCCGATGCCGTGCGCGAGACGCTCGCCATCCTGGACGGGCTGCAGGCTGCGCCACCATCGGCCGACGAGCTTCGCGGGGTCACCGACTTCCTGGTCGGGATCTTCCCACTCCGGTTCGAGACGACCGCCGGAGCGGCCGCCGGAATCGAGCCGGTGGCCGTCTACGACCTGGATCGCGGGTGGTGGGCGACCTACCGCGACCGCATCGAGGCCGTCGGCCCGGCGGAGGTGCACGCCGCCGCCCAGGCCCACATCCGGCCGGCGGATTCGCTGATCCTGCTCGCGGGCGACGCGGCGGCGGTTCGGCCGTCGCTGGAGGCCGCGAACCTCGGCCCGGTGGAAGTCATCCGGCCGGCGGACGGCATGACGGACGCGGAGGGCGCCGAAGGCTAGTCCCGGCTCGCCCTCCCGGTGCGCCCGGTTCCGTTCCTTCCCGTCCCGTCGGCGCCCACTCCGTTTCGGCGCGACTTCACCTGCGCCCGCTGGAGGCGTGCCCGTGCCCGAGCGAGGCGGACGAACGGTTCGCCCCGGACGCGCCCCGGATCGAGAGCATCGGGGTGGTCGCCCCGCGCCACGGCGGCGAGGAGGGAGGACGCTCGTTCGAGCTCCCCGGCATCGGTGAGGAGCTGGACCCGGGTGTACCACCCGTCCCCGTCGGTCACCGGCTGCGCGAGCAAGCGCTCGAACAGGATGTCCGCCTGGCCGCGGTTCCCGGCCCGCCGCTGGGCGAGGTACGCGGCTCGCAGGTCGGCAACGGTCGGTTCCATCGCAAACCCGGCCAGGTAGTCGAGGAGGAGGGTCGCGTTGGCCGCCCGGTCCGCGGATGGACCGCGGCGGACGTGCTTCTCGCGAAAGTCGCCCAGCAGGACCCGAAGCTCGCGCTGGACCCAGGCCCGAGCTGGCGCTTCGGGCGGCCACCGCTCGCCGGCCTCGGCCAGGAACGCCGCGCCGGCGAGGTGCCGGTCGGTGAGCTGGTACCCCTCCCGCAGGCCCGATCGGGCGAGCGTGTCGAACGAGGGGTCGACCTCGACCAGGCGCTCCGCGATGCCGACCCAGTCCTCGAGCCGTCCGCGCTCCTGGTAGTAGGCGGCCGCGAAGCGGAGCCAGTACCGCTCGCGGTGGTCGCGCCAATCCTGGCCGTCGATGTAGTGCTCCACGATCCACCGGCGCTGGGCCTCCGGCTGGTCGAGGAATACGGCGGCCGGCACGCGGAAGCCGGCGACGGAGCGCCACGCGGGCTGATGCCACGGGCTGGGCTCGGCCGCCACGCGCGGGCGCCGTGCCCGCCGCGCGCGGACCGGGGTCGTCCGACCGGGCTCGCCCGCGGCCAGGGGCCAGGCGAGGGTGGGTGCCTCGTCACGCTCGAGGGCGTTGTCGTATGCCCGTCGCCGGATTGGATCGCGCAGCTCGGACCACGCCCGGTTCAGCAGCGAGGTGCGCCGCGTGGCCAGCGGGATGTCGGCGCCACTGCGATCGGGATGGTGGCGCAGCACGGCTCGCCGGAATGCCACGCGCAGCTCATCGAACGTGGCGGAGGGGTCCGCGTCGAGAACGGCGTAGAAATCGAGATCCTGGTGGATGACGTCCGGCGACGAGGGCATCCGACGAGTGTACGGGTCCGTGGGATGGGTCGGGATTGTTAGACTCCTCGGCAATGGCTGCGACCACCCGCCCTGCGCGGCCACGCGCCGGGCACCTC
>DASYGU010000066.1:0-3368 GCA_035999355.1 Candidatus Limnocylindria bacterium
GCTCGCGAGGAGGCGCGACAGGACGCCGAGGCGGCCCAGCAGGCCGCGCTCGATTCGGGCTCCGGCTGACCCCCTCGGCTCTGGACTGACTTCAGCCGATGGCGGCGCGGACCAGCGTGTCGGCCGCGACCGCGGCGAACAGGAGGGTCAGGTACAGGGTTGAGTAGCGGAACAGGCCGATGGCCGCGGGCCCGGCTCCGGGTGAGCGCTTGACCCGCAGCGCCCAGACGACGAAGCCCACGCCCAGGCCGGCGGCGGAAACGAGGTAGACGAGGCCCATCCCGGCGGCGGGCAGCAGGACCAGGCTGACCACGACCAGCACCAGCGAGTACAGCAGGATCTGGCGGGCCGTCTCCACCTCGCCGCTGACCACCGGCAGCATCGGAACCCCGGCTGCTTCGTAGTCGGACTGGTAGCGCAGCGCGAGTGCCCAGAAATGGGGCGGGGTCCAGACGAAGATCACGGCGAACAGGACGATCGCGGGCAGTGCCACCGTGTTGGTAACCGCCGCCCATGCGACGAGCACGGGCACGCAACCGGCGGCGCCGCCGATGACGATGTTCTGGGGCGTGGACCGTTTCAGGACGGCGGTATAGACGACCGCGTAGAAGGCGATCGCGCTGGCGGCCAGGATCGCGCTGAGCAGGTTGACGGTGACCGCCAGCCACGCGAACGACACCACACTGAGGACGAGGCCGAAGACGAGGGCGGCGGTCGGCTCGACCGCGTGGCGCGGCAGGGGTCGGTTCCGCGTTCGCCGCATCCGCTGGTCGATGTCGCGGTCGAGGTACTGGTTGATCGCGTTTGCGCCGCCGGCGGCCAGCGTCCCGCCGATCAACACCGCACCGATCAACGGGATGGGCGGGATCCCGCCCTGGGCCAGGACCATGGTGGGGACTGTGGTCACGAGCAGGAGTTCGATGATCCGCGGCTTGGTCAGCGCCACGTAGGCACGCAGAACGTCACTCCGAGCCTGCGCCCGGGGCTCGCCCTCGACAGTGGAGGTGGCCGGCAGTCGACCCACGTAGTCGGCAGTCATGACCAACGCGGTCAGCAGCCCGAAGATCCCGGCCGCCAGCGCGACATGGAGGACCTGGGTCCACGGCGCGAGACCGGTGAGGACCTGTGCGCCACCGACCGCGATCTGGACGACGTACAGCACCCCGGCGGTGGTGGCCATCGCCGGCAACGGGGCCGGCTCGCGGCCGCGGCGAGCGGCCACGACCACGCCTGCGACCAGCAGCCCGACCGCGATCGTCGCCCAGCGGTGCAGGACGTGGGGCAGGACACCGGGATCCAGGGTCGGGAGGAGGCCGCCGTCCATGAACGGCCAGTCGTCGAAGACGAGCGCCGTCCCGGTCGCGGTCACGTGCGACCCGAGCAGCATGAGGCCGTAGGTCGCGAGCGCCGCGAGCGCGGCGAGGATGGTGAACGGGCTCCATCCGCCCGACGCGGACAGCTGGCGCGGGTACCGGCTGCGGACCCAGACGAAGAGCACGAGCGCGAAGAGCGCCATGGCAGTCGCCAGGTGGGCGGTCACGATCTCCCCGGACAGGTCGGTCTCGACCGTAATCTTGCCCAGCCACGCCTGGAAGACGACCAGGCCCGCGGCGGCCACGCTGCCGACCACCAGGGCCGGCCAATCACGATGCCGGACGACGGCGACCAGGGCGAGGAGGGCGACCACGGCCCCGGTGAGGGCGGCCACGGTCCGGTGGCTCCACTCGATGATCGCGTGGGGATCGTCGAATGGCGGGATCCACGACCCGTGGCAGGTCGGCCATTCCGGGCAGCCGAGCCCGGAATCGGTGGCGCGCACAATGGCGCCGACCACCACCAGCAGGAATGTCATGGCCACGGCCACCGCGGCGAGGGTCGTGAATCGGGACATCACTCAGCGCTGAGATCGGCGCTCGATGGGCGGATGGCGCCGGTGCGCGGCCATGATAGACGGGCCCGCTCGCCGGCCCGCGCGGGCGGCACATACCGAACCGCGGGCGGCAGGAGAGGCAGGATCCGGCGGCTGGCGGCGGCGAGCCGGACCATGCCCCGCTCCCGGCGCCGGTTCCAGTGCAGGCCGTACTGCCGCCGGATGGCCGGGTGGAGGACCGAGATCGAGGCCAGGTGCGCCACGTCCCATACCGAGTGTGGCGGGAATCGGGTCGGGTACAGGATCGCGGGCAGCAGGGCGAGGGCGGTTGGCCCGACCTGGACCTCACCGGCCGCGATCAGGCCGTCCATCCAGGCTCGCATCTCGGCCACTGAGCCCGGCAGGATGGCCTCCGGCACGCCGAGCCGGATCGCTACCTCGGCCGCCTCGCGGTGGTAGACGTCCATCTCGGTCGCGTCGAGCGGGCCCACGAACCGGTCATACATGCGCAGGGCGGTGTCGACCAGGGTGGCGTGGACCCACATCAGCAGGGCCGGGTCCAAGGCGCGGTACGGTCGCCCCGTCTCGGGCACCACCCCGCCGACCTTCTGGTGGATGGCATTGATCCGGCGGATGGCCCGCTCCGCCGCCGCGCGGTCACCGAACACGATCGACCAGCTCGCGCCCAGCGTCCGCCGCAGCCGGGCGAATGGATCGGCCCGAAAGTCCGAATGCGCGTCGACGCCGGCCGCCACCGCCGGGTGGGCGATCTGGAGGAGCAGGGCACAGGTCCCGCCGGCGAGCACCACGCTCTCGCGGTCCACCCGCCACGAGACCGAACCGGGCGCGAACAGCCCGCCCCGGGGCAGCCGATCAGTCAGGGAGGATCGTGATGTGGTCGCCGACACGAATCTGCCCCCCGGCCAGGACATCGGCCCGGAGTCCGCCCCGACCGGACAGCCCTTCGCGGACGCCGGCCCGGGTCACCGACTCGAGATGGATACAGGGGTGGCACTCCTTGACCCCGTAGCACACCGCGTCCCCGACCTGGAACCGACGGCCGACGAGGCCGGGCACGTCCACGCCCCGGACCAGGATGTTGCGTCGGGTCTGATGCGGCGCGAGCGGGATGCCCGTCTCGGCGACCATGGCCTCCACCCCTTCGGCGCCGATGAAGGTCACGTGGGTGCCGGGAATGCCGAGCCCGGCCATCCGGTCGCCCACCAGCCCGTGCCCCGCCACCAGCTCGGCATCGGCCACGACGCGCATCGGCTCGCCCCGGTCGCCGTGGAGGTGGATGCCCTCCACCACGCCGCTGGGGCTCAGGTCAGCCACGGCAAGGTGATGGGCAGAAGGATGTTCAGGAGAAGCCCGAGGATGAGCATCGCGCCCGCCCGACGGGTGTGGATGAACGCCCCGCCCACGAACCACAGCGGCCAGCCGACGTACGCGTTGGGCGGGGTCACGGGCTTGGGTACGGCGAACTGGCGGAGAACCT
>DASYGU010000171.1:0-8603 GCA_035999355.1 Candidatus Limnocylindria bacterium
GGTCGGCGCATCGGTCTATCCTTGGCGCCCGCCCTGTGAGGATTGACATGCGCAAGACGCGGGTCCTGATCGCGCTTCCACTGCTGGCAGTCGTGCTGAGCGCCTGCTCATCGTCCACCTACTCAGAGGCCGAGCAGGCCGGCTTCATTCGTGACGGCATCCAGCAGTACGCGGCCGCGCCTCAGCCGGAGTGGTTCGACTCGTTCCAGGAGGTCGCCGTCGAGCGTGGCGTGGCCAGCATCCAGACCAGCCTGGGTCCGGACGATGGCGACTTGGCCGCCACGATGTGCACTGATATATCGGCGGTCTCGCTGGATGCGGACGGGCAGCCGATGGGTGTCTCGACCCTGCGGATCTACGGGACCGAGAGCGTGAGCCTGGCCGAGTGCGGCGGCCCGGGGGGCGGATAGACCTAGCCGCGACTGAAGAGGGCTCGCCGCGGCGCGCGAGGTCGCGTCGTCGATCGGAGCTCGGCCCCCACCAGCGCCGCCACCAGCCGCTGGATCGCGAGCCCTGCCGGAGAGCTGGGCTTGGACAGCACGATGGGGGAGCCCTCGTTCACGGACCGGATCATGTCCACGTCCGCGAAGGGGATCTCGGCCGTTGGCCGGGCCCGGAGCAGGCTTTCGACATCGCGCGTCTTCAGCAGTTCGCGGGCCGAGATGTGGTTGACGACGAAATGGGTCCTACCCTGAAGAATCGCCGCGTCGGCCAGGAACTGCATCAGGTCGCTCATGGCCCGCAACGCGCCGAGCTCCGGGAAGACGACCAGGACGCTCTCCTGGGCCTGCTCGATGACCCAAATCGAGCGGGGATCGAGGCGAGTCCCACAGTCGACCACGACGAAGTCGAACATCGTCCGCAGGGTGCCGATCACCTGCTCGACCTCCTCCACGCTGATCCCAGCCGCGCTATCCGGGCTGGTCGGCGAGGCGAGCACGCTCAAACCTGAGTCGTGCGCTGTCAGGTAGCCGGCCAGGGCTTCCGGGTCGGTGCGGGCAATGTCGTCCACCGCCAGGCGCGCGAAGTCGAGCTTGGGCGAGAGGTTGAGGTGGGTCGCGACCTGGCCGAACTGGAGATCGAGATCGACCAGGACGACCCGTGAGCCGACGACCTCCGCGTTCGCGCCGCCGCTGGCCAGGAGCGCCGCGCAGTTGACCGCCAGCGCGGTCGTCCCCACACCGCCCTTGGGCGAGAAGAACGCGATCATCTGACCGGCGCCCGGGGAGGAAGGTCCGGGAGCGACCGCTCCGGCGCGAATCAGGAGCGCGTGAACCCGCGCCTCCAGCTCGCGACGGGCGAAGCCGCCCTCGATGACATCGTCAGCACCGGCCTCCAGAAAGGCGATTCGGGCCTCGACGTCCCCGGGAGGAGCCACGACCAGGATTGGCACCCCATCGTCCGCCCGCGCCGCCCGGAGCGAACCGATGGCGCCCGTGGCGGTCAACCCCTCGGCAATGACGAGGTCGATGTCGCCGGCGCCGAGAGCCGCAACGGCCTCGGCGGGGGTTGCCACTTCCTGGACGTCCTGATCCGAGGTGCTCAATGCGCTGCGCAGCGCGTTCCGGAGTGCCTCATCCGGAGCGCAGATCAAGATGGACGGCCGACCCGGCACAGACAGCCTCACGTGCAAGCAGAAAAGCGATTCAGGATAGTCGTCGACCGCCTGCCGCGCCAACGCCACGCCGGGCGGCCTCGGCTATACTCGCTCCGCGCCTCCCACCCGGAGGCGGTTCTGTCCCACCTTTCTGCCGCACCGCCTCGGTGAGTGCCGCAAACCCAGAGAGAGGAGCGTCCGGCCCGTGCGCCGATACGAACTCATGCTGCTGTTCCGGCCCGACCTGGAGGACGACCAGCTCCAGTCCGCGGTCGAGCGCGTCACCCGTGCCATCGTCAATGCCGGCGGAAGCCTGTCCAAGATCTCGCCCTGGGGCAAGCGACGGCTCGCGTACCCCATCCAGCACCACCGTGACGCGTCGTACTTCCTGATTCATTTCGACATCGAGCCGGCGGCCGTGCGCGAGATCGAGCGCGGCATCCTCATCAGCGAGGAGATTCTTCGCCACCTCGTGGTCGTGCTCGAGCCGCGTCAGCGGCGCGACGGCGAGGGCGAGATGGACGGTGAAACCGAAGGCGCGGCGGTCGGTGAGATCGACGGCCTCGCTCCACTGCCGGTCTCCGACGACGAGCCGACGGCTCAGGCGCTGCCGGAGCCCCAGGAAACCGACGAACCGCGCGAGGCGGCTGCCACGCGCGAAGACGAACCCGACGAGACGGACGTCGTCGTCGAGGATGTGAACGCACCGGAGGAGGTCGCGGGATGACGCTGAACAAGATGATGATCATCGGCAACCTGGGGGCCGATCCCGAACTCCGCTACACGCCCGGCGGGAAGGCCGTCACGAACCTGCGGGTCGCGGTCAACGACCGCCACCGCGGTGCGGACGGCGAGTGGGTCGAGGAGACTCAGTGGTTCCGCGTGGAGCTCTGGGACCAGGCGGCCGAGCGTGCCGCCGAGCGCTTCCGCAAGGGCAACAAGGTCTACGCCGAAGGCCAGCTGCGCGTGCGCGAATACGAAGGCAACGACGGGCAGAAGCGCTCGTCGGTCGAGATCCGCTTCGCCCGGGTCATCTCTCTCGAGCGACGCGATCCAGGCGAGGGCTTCGGCATCGGCGACGCCGCCAGCGATGCCCCGCCGGCCGCCGTGCCGCGGGGCGCCGCGCAGACCGTCCCGTCGGATGGCCCGGCCACCGAGACGGTCGACCTCGACGACATTCCCTTCTAACGAGGATCCAAAGCACGCATGCCGAGTCCAGCTCGCCCCCGCCGCCGGGAATCGACGGCCGACTACTACCGTGACCGGCGGCGCCGGAAGGTCTGCAACTTCTGCGTCGACAAGGTCGATGCGATTGACTACAAGGAGGTCAATCGGCTTCGGCGCTATCTTTCCGAGCGCGCGAAGATCGAGCCGCGGCGGAAGACCGGGACCTGCGCCCGGCACCAGCGGATGCTGACCGTGGCCCTCAAGCGCGCGCGCCACGTGGCCCTCCTGCCGATTGCGCCCCAGCACGTCCGCCCCTGACGGGCTGACGGGCTGACCAGCGCGGTCCGGCGGCCACCGCTATGGACGTCATCGTCTTCATCGCTGCCCTGGCGATCATCCTGCTCGGTGCCGAGCTGTTCACGAACGGCATCGAGTGGTTCGGCCATCGGCTGAACCTGGGCGAAGGGGCGGTCGGGAGCGTCCTCGCCGCGGTCGCGACCGCCCTGCCGGAGACCCTGATCCCGGTCATCGCGATCATCGGTCCGCTCTTGACCGGGAACGAGGCGACCGCCGGGTCGGAGGAGGTAGGAGTCGGCGCGATCCTGGGCGCCCCGTTCACCCTGGCCACGCTCGCGATGTTCATCACCGGCCTCGCGGTCCTGATCTCGGCCCGAAACGGCGGACGGTCGACGGACATGAAGGTCAACGTCAACGTGATGGCCCAGGACGTGATCTTCTTCCTGGTCAGCTACACCATCGCGATCGGGGCGGCGTTCCTGCCCGAGGAATGGCGCTGGGCCGACTTCGCGGTGGTCGCGGTCCTGACCCTGGTCTACGTCTTCTACGTGCGGGCGCACTTCCGCGAGAAGGGCGAGGGTGAGGCCGCCGATCTCGCCCAGCTCCATGCCACCCGGCTGCCGGGCATGTCCGGCGGCGTCGCGCTCCAGGAGGCAGAGGGCGAGGGCGGGGCTGCCCTCGAGGAGGGCGGCCTGCCACGGATGTGGATCATCGTGCTCCAGACCATCGTCGCCCTGGCCTGCATCATCCTGGGCGCCCGGATCTTCGTGACCGCCGTGGAGCACATCTCGGCCGGTATCGGCTTCGACCCCCGCCTGTTCGCACTGATCGTGGCGCCGATCGCGACCGAGCTGCCGGAGAAGTTCAACAGTGTCCTGTGGGTCCGGAAGGGGAAGGACACCCTGGCCATGGGCAACATCACCGGCGCCATGGTCTTCCAGGCCTGCTTCCCGACCGCGATCGGCATCCTGTTCACCTCCTGGGCGTTCACCGCCGAGAACGCGCTCTCGTTCGCGTCGGCCGGTGCGGCGATCCTGGCGACGCTCCTCATCCTGGGGCCGATGCTCCGCAGCCGACGCCTGAGCGCCGCCGCCCTGCTGATTGGCGGCCCGATCTACCTGATCTACATCCTGGCGGTGATCTTCCTTCCGTCCGGGGGTTGACGAATGAGGCCGGGCGTATACTTCCCGCCGGTGCCGAGACCTCGTCCCGCCCACGCGTTCCGGCCGGTGAGGAGAATGCCTTGTTGAAGCAGGAGACCTCGACTGGCGTGCAGCCCCTTCCCCGTTCCACGGCTGGCCTCTGGGCATATTTCCGCGGCGAGCTCGTTCCGCTGGATGACGCGCGCATCTCGGTCACGACCCATGCCTTCAACTACGGCACCGCGGTGTTCGAGGGCGTCCGCGCGTACTGGAATCCGGAGCAGGAGCAGCTATACGGGCTGGACCTGCTGGCTCACTTCCAGCGCCTCCATCGGTCGGCTCCGATCCTCCAGCTCGAGCTGCGTCTGTCTCCCGAGGAGCTGGTCGAGATCACCTGCGAGATGCTCCGGCGCAGCGAGATGCGCGAGGACGCCTACATCCGCCCGATTCTCTACAAGTCGACGGAGGCGGTCGGCGTTCGGCTCCACAACCTCGATACCGATCTCGTCATCTTCACCCTGCCCTTCGGCAAGTACATCGATACCGAGGGCGGCATTCGCGCCCAGGTCAGCAGCTGGCGGCGGAACGATGACAACGCGATCCCGGCGCGGGCCAAGATCACCGGCGGGTACGTGAACGGGGCGCTCGCCAAGTCGGACGCGCAGCTGAACGGCTACGACGAGGCGATCATGCTGACCCAGGACGGCCACGTCAGCGAGGGGAGCGCGGAGAACCTGTTCATCGTCCGCGACGGCGCGCTGATCACCCCGTCGATCACGGACAACGTGCTGGAAGGCATTACCCGCCGCCACATCATGGAAGTGGCCGGCGACCTGGGGATCGGAGTCGTCGAACGGGTGATGGATCGGACCGAGCTGTACCAGGCCGATGAGGTCTTCCTGTGCGGCACGGGCGCCCAGCTGGCCCCGGTGATCGAGATCGACAACCGCCCCATCGGTGGTGGCACGCCCGGACCGATCACGCGACGCCTGCACACGATCTACTTCGACGCCGTTCGGGGCCGGTCCGACACGTACCGCGGCTGGCTGACGCCGGTCTACTGATCGCCGTCATGGCGGTGAACGGGGAGCGGCTTCGGTGACGGCCGCGACGGGACCAGTAATCGTTTCCCTGGCCCGCGACGCCCGCCATGCCCTCGCGCTCCCTGGCCTGCTCGTGCTTGTGGGGGTCGGCATCGCCGCCGCTGGTATCGGTCTCGGGCTGGCGCTGTCCATCATCTCGCTGGTTGCGCTGGCCGCGGTGGTCGGCATTGCGCTGGCTGGGATCGGCGCGTGGATGGCGATCCGCATTCGCTCCCTGAAGCTGGCGGTCGAGGTCGACTATCTGCACCTCACCGGCCGCGGCGTGGATCGTCGATATCACCTCGCCCACGGGTCGCTATCGAGGGTGGCGACCAGCGGGCCGGCCGGCGCACGACTCCGGACTCGACCGACGTCGCTCGGCTGGGGCGTGGGCCGAAGCACCCTGGGCAGCGGCGAGCGGATCGACGTCATCCGGCTCGGCGCGACGCCGTCGGTAGTCCTGATTCCCACCGAGCGTGGACGCGTGGCGCTGGCGGCCGCCGTCGAGGCCGATCTCATCCAGGCGTTGATGGGTGCGGCCCAGACCCGTGCCGAGCGGGAGCCCACTCCGGCGGTGGTGGCGGCGGCTTCGGTTGCCCCGGCTCCAGTGGCAGCCGCCGCGATAGTTGCCCCTCCGATTGCGCGGCCACCCGAGCCCGAGGCGCCGAGACGGCCGCTGACCGGCATCGAGCGCATGGCACTCGAGGAGCAGATGGCCGAGGAGCATGGCGCCGCGTACGGCGGAGCGCCGCGCGAGCAGGCGATGGCGAGCTTCTCGCCCGCCACCTACCCGCCGGCCACCTACCCGCCGGCCACCTACCCGCCCGCCACGCCGGTGGTGCCCGCCACGCCACCGCTGGCGGACGCTCCGGTCGTCCTCCCCACACCCGTTTCCGCCGCCGCGCTGCCTGCGATCGCCGCCACGACCGCGGCTCCGGTGGTCGCGACCACCGTTTCGCGGACGGCCAGCACGCGGTCGTGGCCGCTGGCCGTCCCACGCGGCCTGCCGCGACGGCGCCCGCTCCGGCCCATGGCCTGGCGGGCGAGCCGGCCAACCCTCGTCCGCGAGATCGCGCTGCTCGGCGTCCCCCTACTCATGGCGGGCGTCGTGTGGTTCGTGGCCGCCCTTGTCGGGGCCACCGGCGAGGGTCAGGGACTCGATCCGCTGAGCTTCGCCCTGCTGCTCTGCGGCCCGGTCGCGGCGCTCGCCATCTTCCTGGCGCGGACCCGATGGCCACGGCTCGCTGGATTGAGCTCACTGGCCGCGGTCTTTTGCCTCGCCCTGGTGGCCCGCGCCGTCATCGGCTGAACCCGGCACCGGATCTTGTTGACAGACCGCGCCGGCGGCTGCCACGATCGGGGCAATCGAACACCGGCCGCGACGGAGCCCATGCGGCGGGTCATCGGTGCCGACCAGCGAGCCCGGATGGTGGAAGCGGGCAGGTTACCGACCCGCTGATATCGCTCCCGAGCCGAAGGCGCCAAGCGAGCCAGCCTGGCACGTGGGTAACGCCTTCCGGGCCTCGCCACCCGTTATCCGTGGCACATCGAGTGGAGCGCCGTCCGCGGCGCCCAAGCGCGGGTGGTACCGCGGGAGCTGATCCCGTCCCGGCATGGGACGGGATCTCTGTCTGTCTGGGAGGTGAACGAGCACGTGTTTCGGCCAGTGAGTCCGGGTCTGGACGTGCCCGCCGTCGAGCGGGAGGTCGCCGAGCGCTGGCGCGCGGAGCGCACCGCCGAGCGGTACCTGGTCCGGAACGCGGAGTCCGATACGAGGTACAGCTTCCTCGACGGCCCGATGACCGCCAACAACCCGATGGGCGTGCATCACGCCTGGGGTCGCACCTACAAGGACCTTTACCAGCGGTACCACACCATGCTGGGCGACCGGCAGCGCTACCAGAACGGGTTCGACTGCCAGGGCCTGTGGATCGAGGTCGAGGTCGAGCGCGAGCTGGGGTTCACGAACAAGCGCGACATCGAGGCGTACGGCATCGACAAGTTTGTCGAGGCCTGCTTCGCCCGGGTCCAGCGCTTTGCCGATCGGATCACCGAGCAAAGCAAGCGCCTGGGCTATTGGATGGACTGGGACAACTCGTACTTCACGAACTCGGATGAGAACAACTACACGATCTGGCGGTTCCTTCAGCGTTGCCAGGAGCGCGGCCTCCTGTACCGCGGTCACGACGTCATGCCGTGGTGTCCGCGCTGCGGAACGGGTCTGTCGAACATGGAGATCGCGACCGAGGGCTATCGTGAGCTCAGCCATCTCTCGCTCACGTTTCGGCTGCCGATCACGAGCCCGGGCCACGGGGGCGAGTCGCTCCTGGTCTGGACGACCACCCCGTGGACGCTCTCCAGCAATGTCGCGGCCGCCGTCCACCCGGATCTCGTCTATGACCTGGTCGAGAGCCCCGGCGGCGAACGCTGGTGGGTCAGCCGCGGCTCGCGGGCGCGCGTCGCGCCCGCCGCCCCGGTGGTGGGCGAGGCCCTGGGTAAGGACCTGCTCGGTCTGACGTATGACGGGCCGTTCGACGAGCTGCCGGTTCAGGCCGGCGTGACGCACACGGTCATCGCGTGGGACGAGGTGACCGATGACGAGGGGACCGGGATCGTCCACATCGCTCCCGGCTGCGGTGAGGAGGACTTCGCCCTTGCCAAGCGCGACACGTTGGCGGTCCTCGACCCGATCGACGAGTTCGGCGTCTTCAAGGAGGGCTACGGGTGGCAGACCGGCCGATTCGCGGGGGCCACGCCCGACGCGGCCGATGACCTGGCCCCGGCCGTCGCCGCCGAACTGGAGGCGAAAGGCCTGCTCGTCGCGCGCGAGACGTACCGCCACCACTACCCGGTCTGCTGGCGCTGCAACACCCAGCTCCTGTTCCGGCTGGTGGACGAGTGGTTCATCGCCATGGATCCGCTCCGCGAGCCCATCAGCGCGGTGACCCGCGCCGTTCAGTGGGTGCCCGACGGGATCGGTCTGGAAGAGCGCGAGCTCGACTGGCTCAAGAACATGCGCGACTGGATGATCAGCAAGAAGCGCTACTACGGGCTCGCCCTGCCCTTCTGGGTGTGCGATGCATGCGAGGCCTGGGAGGTCATCGGCTCCAAGGACGAGCTTCGGGAGCGCGCGGTGGCCGGCTGGGAGGCGTTCGAGGGCCATAGCCCGCATCGGCCATGGGTGGATGCGGTCGAGATCGCGTGCCAGGCATGCGGTGGCCGGTCGCGCCGGATCCGCGACGTGGGCAACCCGTGGCTCGACGCGGGGATCGTGGCCTACTCGACCCTGAAGTGGGACACCGATCCCGAGTACTGGGC